>BEHO01000024.1 GCA_002898915.1 bacterium HR12 | reverse complement strand
ACCACCCCGGGCGAGGCGAGGCAGTAGCCGATCCGGGCGCCGGCGAGGGCGAAGGCCTTGGAGAAGGTCCGCACGACGACCAGGTTCGGGAGGCGCCGGACGTGGGGGGCCGCCGTCTCCCCCCCGAACTCGACGTACGCCTCGTCCACCACGAAGAGGACGTCGGGGGCGCCCTCGGCCGCCGCGGCCACGACCCCGGGGTCCTGGGCGTTGCCGGTCGGGTTGTTGGGGGAGCAGACGAAGACGACGTGGGCCCCGTCCGCCGCCCGCTCCAGGTCCTCGCGGGCCAGGCGCCAGGGCGGCTCCGTGGGCACGCGGACGACCTCGCTCGAGGTGGCCCAGGCGATGCGCGCGTGCATCGCGTAGGTCGGCTCGAAGAGCACGACGCGGCGGCCGGGCCCGCCGTAGGCCTGGAGCAGCTGCTGGAGGACCTCGTTCGAGCCGTTCGCGACCCACGTCCCCTCCGGGTCGTGGCCGGCGAGCTCCGCGAGGCGGGTCCGGAGCTCCACGGCCTCGCGGTCGGGGTACCGGTGCAGGTCGAGCCGGCGGACCGCCGCGGCCAGGTCCTCGCGGAACGGCTCCGGCAGTGGGTACGGGCACTCGTTCGTGTTGAGGCGCACGGGGACGTCGAGCTGGGGCGCGGCGTAGGGCTCGACCTCGCGGAGGCCGGGGCGCGGGAGGGCGGGGCTCACCCCGTCACCTCCTCCCCGGCGGCGCGCTCGGCGCGGACCAGGGCGGCCCGGGCGTGCGCGGCGAGGCCCTCGGCCTCGGCCACCCTGGCGACGTCCGGGGCCAGCGCCCGGGCGGCCTCCGCGGAGACCTCGACGACGCTGCGGACGGTGACGAAGTCGGCCGCGCGGAGGCCGCTCGCGAACCGCGCCGTGCCCGAGGTCGGCAGCACGTGGTTCGACGCGACGCCGTAGTCCCCGAAGGGCACGGGCGTCCACGGGCCGAGGAAGACGGCGCCGGCGGCCCGCACCCGCTCGGCGAGCGATCGGGCGTCGGCGGCCACGATCTGGAGGTGCTCGGGGGCGAGGTCGTTCGCGACCGCCACCGCCTGCTCCAGGTCGGCGACGAGCACGGCCCGGCCGTGGGCCGCCAGGGAGGCCCGGATGACCTCGGCCCTCGGGGCCGCCGCGAGCTCCGCCTCGAGGCGCTGGAGCGTGGCCCGGAGCAGCCCCTCGTCGGGGGTGACGAAGGTCGTCTCGGCGTCGGGGTCGTGCTCCGCCTGGGCGGCGAGGTCGGCGGCGAGGAGCGCGGGGTCCGCGGTGGCGTCGGCGATGAGCACGAGCTCGCTCGGCCCGGCCAGGCCGTCGATCCCCACGACGCCGACGAGCTGCCGCTTGGCCTCCGTGACGTAGACGTTGCCGGGCCCCACGACCTTGTCCACGGCGGGGATCGACGCGGTCCCGTAGGCGAGCGCCGCGACGGCCTGCGCCCCGCCGACCTTGGCGATCCGGGTGGCGCCCGCCCGTGCGGCGGCGTAGAGGACGGCGTGGTGGACGGAGCCGTCCGCGGCGGGCGGGGTGGTGAGCACGATCTCGGCCACCCCGGCCACGGCGGCCGGGACGACGGTCATCGCCACGCTCGAGGGGTAGACGGCCCGTCCGCCGGGGACGTAGCAGCCGACCGCTCGGAGCGGCGTGACGACCTCGGCCGCGCGGACGCCGCCGCGCTCCTCCGTCCATGCCTCCGGCAGCTGGCGACGGTGGAGGTCCCGCAGCCGCTCGATGAGCGCGTCGATCGACGCACGGAGCTCGGGCGGGACGGCGCGCTCGGCCGCCCGGAGCTCGTCGTCGGTGACGAGCAGGCCGCGCTCGGCGAGGTCGGCCCCGTCGAAGCGGCGGGTGAGCTCGAGCAGGGCGGCGTCGCCCTCGGCGCGGACGCGCTCGATGATGCCGCGCACGGTCTCGGCGATGGAGGGGTCGATCTCGAGGTGTCGGGGCTCGAGCCGCTCCCTCCTCGTTCGGAGGTCGAGGAGCGCGAGCATCTATCGCTCCTCGGCGACCTCGGGATGGTGCGCGCGCCCGTCGCGGCGATCCCGGGCGAACAGGATCCACCCGGCGGCGGACACGGTGCCCGCCGCCACGATGAGCAGCCCGAGGGCCACGAGCAGGGTCTGCTCCCGGGACATGGGGAACCAAGGGTACCCGAATCGCGGGGGCCCGCGGCTACTTGACGAGGTACAGGGTGGGGAAGATGAAGACCCAGGCCACGTCCACGAAGTGCCAGTACTTCACGACGCCCTCCACCGGCCAGTGGTTCTCGGGGCCGAAGCGGCCGTCGCGCCCCACGAAGAGCAGGAGCGCGAGCGCGACCACGCCGGTGAAGACGTGGAAGGCGTGGAAGCCGACGAGGGTGAAGAAGGCGCTCCCGTAGAGCGTGCTCGGCGGGAAGAACGCGAGGCCCTCGCGCCACTCGAGGACGACCCCCACCATGAACAGGAGCCCCAGGGCGATCGTGGTGGCCGTGGCCCGGCGGAAGCCGCGCTGGTCGCCGAAGCGGGCCGCCGTCTCGGCCCGGTAGGCGAACAGGCTCGAGGTGAGCAGGACGAGGGAGATCGCGAAGCCGAGCGCCTGGTTCAGGTGCTCGGAGCGCTCGGTGCCGAGGAGGTAGTAGCGGGCGGAGATCAGCGCGGCGAACAGGAACGACTCCGAGGCGATGAACAGCCACAGGCCGAGGCGGTTCGTCCGCAGCCGCTCCGCGGGGTGCTCGTGGGTCAGGTGCTCCGTGACCGCCGCCACCTCAGTGCGCCTCCTCCCGCCAGAGCTGGCGGATGTGCATGTAGAACCAGAGGATGAGCGCCGCCTGGGGGATCGCGAGGAGCGTCATCCACAGCAGGAGCTGGCCGGCCACCTGCGCCACCACGAACTCGATCGCGTCGAGCACGATGAGCGCCACGAACACCGCCGTGCCGAGCGCCATCGCGCTCCGCCGTCCCTGGACCGTCTCCGGCTTGGCCATCTACTCGCTCCCTCCCGCGATCGTGGGGACCGTGACCGGACGCACGTGCACGGCGCCGGGCTCGCCGTAGGGGTAGGGGTCGCCGACGACCTCTGGCGTCTGCTCGAAGTTGTGCGGGGGCGGGGGCGAGGAGGTCGTCCACTCCAGGGTGGTCGCGCGCCACGGGTTCGCCTCGGCCACCCTGCCCCGTGCCCAGGACCAGACGAGGTTCCCGAGCGCGATGAGGAACACCGCGCCGAGCACGAAGGCCGCGACGCTCGCGAAGACGTTGTACCCGCGGAGCGGCTCCACGTACTCGTTGATCCGTCGGTTCATGCCGTGGATCCCGGCCACGAACAGCGGCAGGAACACGAGCTGGAACGCGAGGAACATCCAGACGGCGTGGAGCCGACCCAGCCCCTCCCGGTACATCCGGCCGGTGATCTTCGGGTACCAGTAGTAGATCCCGGCCATGAGGGCGAAGATCTCGCCGCCCACGATCGTGTAGTGGAAGTGGGCGACGACGAAGTACGTGTCCTGCAGGTGGATGTCGGTGGCGACGTCCGCGAGGTAGATCCCGGTCACGCCGCCGATCGCGAAGTTGAACAGCACCGCGAGGGCGAACAGCATCGGCGTCCGCAGCCAGAGCCGCCCGCGCCAGATGGTCCCCAGGGCCGAGAGGAACACGAGGCCGGTGGGGATGGAGATGAGCTCCGTGAGGGCCATGAAGGGGATGTTCATGAAGTGGGCCATGCCGCTCGTGAACATGTGGTGCGCCCAGACGATGCCGGAGAGCACCACGATGCCGAGGAACCCGGCGACCGCTCCCTTGTAGGCGAACAGCGGCTTGCGCGAGAAGTGGGTGAGGACCTCGAGGGTGATCCCGAACCCGGGGAGGATCATCACGTACACGGCGGGGTGCGAGTAGAACCAGAACAGGTGCTGGTACAGGAGCGGGTTCCCGCCGCCCGCGGCCTCGAAGAAGGTCGTGCCGGCGACGCGGTCGAGGAGGACGAGGATCAGGGAGGCCGCGAAGAACTGCGTGAAGAGCAGGCTGATGATGGAGGCCGCCAGGACCGACCAGACGAAGATCGGCATCCGCATCAGGGTCATGCCGGGGGCCCGCATCCGCAGGATCGTCGCGATCGCGTTGAGGCCGCCGAGGATCGAGGACAGGCCGAAGATCACGATGGCCACGACGAACAGGACCTGGCCGCCGGCGTTCACGACCGAGAGGGGCGGATAGGCGGTCCAGCCGCTGTCCCAGCCGCCGACGAACGGGGCGGTGAGGAGGAGCACCGCCACCGGGGGGATCAGCCAGTACGAGAGGGCGTTCAGGCGGGGGAACGCCATGTCCCGGGCGCCGATCATGAGCGGCACGCAGTAGTTGCCGAGGCCGCCGAGGACCGCCGCCACGGCCACGGCCACCATGAGGATCCCGTGGAGGCTCATGACCTGGTTGTAGGCGTCGCCCCCCAGGTCGGCCGCGGGCGTGATGAGCTCCCAGCGGATCACCATCGCGAGGAGACCCGCCAGACCGAACACGATGACGAAGGTCACGAGGTACTGGACCCCGATGACCTTGTGGTCGGTGTTGAAGCGGAAGTAGCGGCCGGGGCCGGTCGGGACGTCGAGGCGCGGCTCGAGCCCGAACCACTCCCGGGCCCACGCGCGCCACAGGCCGACGCCGAGGAGCCATCCCACGGTGGCGAACACCGACCCGATCACGACGGGCACCGCGCCGCCGACGGGGTTGCCCATCGCGAGCTGGGCGGCCGCGACGACCGCGAACCCCAGCGCGTACCCGGCGACGGCGCCGGCGATCCCCTTCAGGATGGCCATCAGGACCCCTCGACCTCCTTCACGACGAAGGTCCCCGACATCGCGGGGATCGGGTGGACGTCGCAGCGGAAGCGGTAGACGCCCGCGGGCAGCCCCGGCACCTCGTACGTACGCGTCGCCACGCCGTCGAACGTCTCCCCCGTGTACAGGACCCGCGTCCACTCCGGGTCCTCCGCGATGGAGAGGTTGTGGGGCACGCCCGCGTCGTTGTTCACGAGCTCGATGGTGAACGGCGTATCGGCCGGGACGGCGAGACACGTCTGGTCGAAGGCGATGTTCTCGGCGACGATCCTGAGCTCGGTCCCCGAGGGCTCGCAGGTCGGCATGCCCGCGGCGCCCTGCTCGAGCAGCCAGGCGTCGAAGGCCGGCCCCTCGACCACCCGCACCGGGAGCATCATGGTGGAGTGCGCGAGGCCGCAGAGCTCGGCGCACTGGAGGCGGAGGGCGGGGTCGTCCTCGTAGGAGCCCGTCCGCTCCGGCCGCACCGTCGTCACGGTCGTGAGGCCGGGGACCGCGTCGATCTTGGCGCGGAACGCCGGGATCCAGAACGAGTGGAGCACGTCCACGCTCGTGATCTCGAACCGGATCGTCCGGTCGACGGGGAGGACGAGCTCCTCGCCCGTCGTGACGCCGGCGTCGGGGTAGGTGACGGTCCAGGCCCACCGGGCCGCCTCGATCTCGACGATCAGGGGCTCGGTCTCGCCCTCGACGCCGGCGGAGTGGGCGCGCTGGAGCTCCAGGATCCCGTAGACGCCCGGGTAGAAGATGAGGAGGACGGCGAGCCCGCCGGTGATCCCGAGCCAGGTGGCGATGGTGCGGGGCGTGCCCCGGATCGGCTCCCCGTCCTCGGCGGGCTCGCCGCGGGAGCGGAACCGCAGGAGGCTCACGACGAGCACCGTGAGGACGAAGGCGAACACGGGGACCGCGAGGCGCGTGAGGACGAGGAACGCGTCGTCGACGATGTGCGCGGTGTTCGCGTAGCGCTCCGGGAGCAGGGGTGCCTTCCAGAGGACCGCCTCCCCGGCCGCGGTGAGCGCCACCCACAGCAGGGCGGCCCAGAGCTCCTCGCGACCGATGCGCGGTCGTCCCTTCGGTGGCGTCTGCGTCTCGTCCATCAACCTCGGCGTCAGCGTTCCGCCGCGGGCCGCGGGGCCGGCGCGGGGTTGGCGCGCATCTTCCCCGGCGGGCGGGCGTGGCTCCAGGGCCGAAGGTCACGCCCCGTTCGGGACCTTCGGCCCCGAACGGAGGTTCGACCGCTCCCGATCCTCGAGCGCGGCCCGGCGCTTCGCGTCGGCCCGACGTTCGGCCTCCAGACGCTCCAGGTCCACCTCGGAGAAGTCCACGAAGCGCATGGCCTCCGCGATCGCGCGATGCCCGGCCACGTCGCGGATCAGCGCGTGCATCTGGTGGGCGACGCGTCGGTACGTGGGGTGGCCCTGGGGCGAGCTGCGCAGCTCGATGAGGTGCATGGCCTCCCGGGCGTTCATCTGCATGACGAAGCGGACGCGGTAGGCCATAGCCACGGCGTACTGGGCCACGTCGGAGCCGACCTCCTCCGCCAGGCGGGACCAGGTCCGCGCCGAGTCCTCCATCACCCGGTGCCACGCGTCAGCGAGCCCCGCCTCCTCGATCGCCTCCGGGGTCGCGTAGCCGTGGTGCGGGGTCAGGGTCTGCCACTCGAGCGTGAGCATCCGGTGACGTTGGAGGTCGCGGAAGGCGCCGAAGTCGCAGAGGACGTCGAAGCGGTAGCCGGTGCGCTCGAAGGCCCTCCCGGGCTTGTGGCGGCGGTTCCGCCGCTCGCCCACGTAGGCCCGCAGGACCTCCGCGCGCTCGGCGTCGTCCATGCGCCGGACGAGCTCGCGCAGGCGCGCGTCGGAGAGGTGGGTGACCGCGTAGAGCGCGGCGGCCACCACCTTCTCCTCGCCGTCCGGCTCCCAGTCGGTGAGGGTGACCTCGGGCCCGCCGGTCGGCTCCTCCGCCCCGGCGAGCAGCCGCGACGCGACCGCCGCGGTCGCCTCCCGGGTCTCGCGGAGGTACTCGGACCAGGCGACGCCGCGGTCGGGTTGGTCCACGCGCCGGAGGAAGGCCGGGATGACCTTCCGCAGCTCGGTGAGCATCAGGTCCGCGTACTCGCGGACCTCGGCCAGGGGGTGGGCCCGCAGTCGGAGCAGCATCATCTCGAAGGCCTGACCGTCCGCGTACACGCCGACGTTCGAGCGCGTGCCGGCGGGCAGGAGGGCGCGGAGCACATCGCACGTCTTCGCCGTGATCGTGGCGCGGTAGACGGTGTCCGGGTCCTCGGGCGCCTTGGGGTGGCGGGCGCGGAAGTGCTCGGCCAAGGGTTCGAACATCCGACCGTAGGTCTCGAAGGCACGGGTGGCGAAGGCCTCGTACTCGCGCTCGAGGGGGGTGCCGGCGATCTCGGGCGGCACCGTGAGCCGCCACCTGCCGCCCGGTCGGTCGTCGTAGCGGAGGTAGCGGGTGGACTGCTCCAGGTACGCGGCGAGACGGCCCCACTCGATGGCCTTCGCGAGGAGCTGCGAGGCCTGCTCGCAGGCGAGGTGCGCCCCGCCGAGCTGCGCCACCGAGTCGTCGCCGTACTCGACGAAGACGTTGTCGTACAGGCGCTCGGCGCGCTCGGCGCCGACGCGTCCCCCGACCGGCGCGCCCTCCACGTCCTTGGCGAACTCGTCGAGGAACAGGCGCCGCAGCGACTTCGACGTCCGGGAGTACCGCGCGAAGAGGGCCCCCCTTCACGACCTCGGGGAGGTTGACGAGGGCGAAGACGGGGCCGTCGAGGTTCGTGAAGTACGGCGCGAGCCGAGCCCGCTCCTCGGGGGTGAAGGTCTCGGTGGCGAACCACAGCGCCATCGCTCAGTCCCCCGTGGGGCCGGTGGGGCCGGTCGGCGCGGGGCTCGCCCCCGGGTACAGCACGACCCGGGTGCCCGGCTCGACCTCGGCGCCCGGCGGCGGGTCCTGCTGGGCGACCTTGTTCCCCAGGGGGCAGGCGGGGTTGATCGGCACCGCCTCATCGGAGATGACCGGCTCCAGGCCCGCGCGGACGAGCTCGTTCTGGGCGGAGGCGAAGCTCTGGCAGCGGACCTCGGGGACGGTCACGAGGCCGGGGCCGCTGGAGACCACGATCGTGACCTCCGAGCGGTAGGGGGCCGCGGTGCCGGCCGGAGGGTCGGTGCCGATCACGCGGCCGACGTCCACGGTCTCGCTGGGCTCCTCCCGCACCCCGGCGACGACGAAGCCGAGCGCCTCGAGCGCGGCGCGCGCCTCCGCCTCCGTCATCCCCGTCGTGGCCGGGATGGTGACGGTCTCCGGAGGGACGAGCACCGTGAGGGTCACCGGCGTCCCCAGGGGGACCTGCTCGAAGGGCGCGGGGTCCTGGTCGACCACGGTCCCCGGCTCCTGGGAGGCGAGGTCCGTGATGGGCTGCTCGATCCGCTCGCCCACCTCGAGGCCGGCCTGCTCGAGCGCCGCCTCGGCGGCGCGGACCCGCAGGCCGATGACGTTCGGGACCTCCACGAGCTGAGGGGTGGGCGAGGCCCGGTCCCGCCCGCCGAGGACGTCGCCGGCGAACAGCCACAGGAGGGCCCCGATCGCGGCGAGGAGCCCGCCGATCACCAGGGCCGGGATCCACCATCGCGAGCGCTCCGGCTCGGGTGGGGGCAGGACCTGGGTGCGGGGCCCCGGTCGCAGGACCTCCGTGGACGCGGCCTCCGGGAGCACGGCCGGGGCTTCCACGGGGAGCCCGCGGCGGGCTCGCTCGAGGTCCTCGCGCATCTCCGTCGCCGAGGCGTACCGGTTGTCGGGGTTCTTGGCGAGCGCCCGCAGGATCACCGCCTCGAGCTCCGGCGAGACGTCGGGGTTCAGCTTCGAGGGCGGTGTCGGCGGCTCGAGCACCTGCTTCGAGGCCACCGCGACGGGCGAGTCGCCGACGAACGGGGGGCGACCCGTCACCATCTCGTACAGGACGCAGCCGAGCGAGTAGAGGTCCGAGCGGGCGTCGACCGGCCGACCCTGGGCCTGCTCCGGGGAGAGGTACGCGGCGGTGCCGAGGACCGCGGCGGTCTGCTCGATCGTCTCGGCCGAGGTCGTCAAGCGCGCGATCCCGAAGTCCGCGACCTTCACGCGGCCGGAGGGCGTGAGCATGATGTTCCCCGGCTTGATGTCGCGGTGGATCACGCCCTGCTCGTGGGCGGCGGCCAGCGCGTCGCAGACGGCCTGGGCGATCTCGATGGCCCGCTCGGGGAGGATCCGACCGCCGGCGAGCTCCTCGGCGAGGGTGCGGCCCTCGACGTACTCCATGACGATGTAGTGGACGCCGTCGTCGGTCCCCGTGTCGAAGACGCTCACGACGTTGGGGTTCGAGAGACGGGCCGCGGCCTGCGCCTCGCGACGGAACCGCTGGACGAAGGAGGCGTCGTCCGCGAAGCGGGGGGCCAGGACCTTGATCGCGACGGGCCGACCGAGCACGGTGTCGGTGCCTCGGAAGACCTTGGCCATGCCGCCCCGGCCGAGCTCCCGCTCGACCCGGTAGCGGCCGCCGAGGATCACCGGCTGGTCGTCCACGCGCATCCCCTCATCGGCGGAGCGCGGCCTCGATGACCGCGCGGGCGATGGGGGCCGCGAGTCGGCCCCCCGTCGCGTCGCTGCCAAGGC
>BEHO01000023.1 GCA_002898915.1 bacterium HR12 | reverse complement strand
CCGATCTGGCCGACGGGCTGCGCGCCGAGGCCGTGGGCGACGAGGTGACCTACGTCGTCAACCGCAACATCAACTTCACGAACGTCTGCTACGTCGGCTGCCGCTTCTGCGCCTTCGCCCAGCGCGAGGTGGATCCCGAGTCCTACACCCTGACGCTGGATGAGGTGGCCGAGCGCGTCCGCGAGGCGGTGGCGTACGGCGCCACCGAGGTCTGCATGCAGGGCGGCATCCACCCGGACCTGCCGGGGGAGTTCTACCTGGACCTGCTGGACGCGGTGAAGCTCGCCGCACCCCAGATCCACATCCACGCCTTCAGTCCGATGGAGATCCTGAACGGGGCGACCAAGATGGGGATCTCCTTCCGGGAGTTCCTCGCCGAGTGCCGCGCCCACGGCCTCGGCACGATCCCCGGCACGGCGGCCGAGATCCTCGACGACGACGTCCGGTGGCTGCTCACGAAGGGCAAGCTGCCGGCCGACACGTGGGAGGAGATCGTCCGAACGGCCCACGAGCTCGGGATTCGCTCCTCCTCGACGATCATGTTCGGCCACGTCGACGCCCCGCCGCACTGGGTCGCGCACATCCGACGCATCGCTCGGATCCAGGCCGAGACGGGGGGCTTCACGGAGTTCGTCCCCCTCCCCTTCGTCCATCAGAACGCCCCGATCTACCTCGCTGGCCGAGCCCGACCGGGGCCCACCTTCGAGGAGAACCGCCGGATGCACGCGGTGGCCCGGATCCTCCTGGACGGGCTCATCGACCACGTCCAGGTCTCGTGGGTGAAGCTCGGCATGGAGGCGAGCTCGGTCATCCTGAACGGCGGGGCCGACGACATCGGGGGCACCCTCATGGAGGAGACGATCAGCCGCATGGCCGGCGCCGAGTGGGGGATCCGGAAGGAGCCGTGGGAGCTCGAGGCCGCGATCCGCGCGATCGGTCGGGTGCCGGCCGAGCGAACGACCACCTACGGACGCGTGCGGCGCAACGGATCCGGCGCGATCGTGGACATCGTCGAGACGACCCCCCTGGCCCGGGCGTCTCGCTGAACCGGCGAGGATGGTCAAGTAGGTCGACGGATCTGGTCAAGTAGGTAGACTGCCTAACTCGACCCCGGAAACACTTGTCAGACGGCTCCCGCGTGGTCACGATTCACGCGGGGACGCATGTGGAGGGCACCGGGATCTTCGGATCCCCTCTTGTCAAGAGGGGGGTGGTTCCCCCAGAATCACAGGGATGTGATTCTGGGGGGAGGAAGCGGTGCATCACTACATCCCGTGGCAGGAACGGGCGCGATGCCGGGAGCACGACCCCGAGATCTTCTTCCCCGAGAAGGGAGGGTCCTCGCGGGAGGCGAAGCGGATCTGCGCGGACTGCCCCGTTCGTATCGAGTGCCTGAACTACGCGCTCCGGCGCGACGAGCGCTACGGGGTGTGGGGTGGGATGAGCGAGCGGGAACGCCGACGCCTGAAGCGCATGGCGTCCTGAGAGGGAAAGAAAGGGGGTGACCGATGTCTCCCGCCAAGAAGACGGCGGCCAAGAAGACGGCGGCCAAGAAGGCGACCGCCAAGAAGGCGACCGCCAAGAAGACGGCGGCGAAGAAGACGACCGCCAAGAAGGCGACCGCCAAGAAGACGGCGGCGAAGAAGACGACCGCCAAGAAGGCCGCGACCAAGAAGACGGCGGCGAAGAAGACGACCGCCAAGAAGACCGCGGCCAAGAAGGCGACCGCCAAGAAGGCGACCGCCAAGAAGACCGCGGCGAAGAAGACGGCCGCCAAGAAGCGGACCGCCGCGCGCAAGCCGGCGAGCCGCAAGCGCACGACCGCGAAGAAGCGGTAAGCGGGACCGTGACGGAAGGGGGGCGCTCCCACGCGCCTCCCTTCCGTTCCTCGGTCCGGGTCGCGTGCTAGGCTGCGCGCCGCGCGCAGGCGCAGCCCATGGTCACCACGACGACGGATCGCCCCGCAACCGACGACGCCCTCCGCACGCCGGCGGTGCTGGCCGTGCTCGTGGTGCGGAACGGGGCGCGATGGCTCCGCGAGTGCCTCCGGTCGCTGGCGAGCCAACGCTACCCGCGCCTCGGCGTCGTGGCGGTGGACGGTGCCTCCACCGACGGCTCGACCGAGCTGCTCATCCAGGCCCTCGGCGAGCGGCGCGTCCTGCGTCTGGAGGAGGATCTCGGCGTCGCGGGCGCCCTCCGAGCCGTGGCGGACCTGCCCGCGGTGAGGGCCGCGGACTACCTGCTCATCGTCCACGACGACACCGCGCTCGGACCGGAGGCCGTGCGCCGGCTCGTCGAAGCGGCGGAGGGGATCGGAGGGCTGGAGCGGGTCGGCGTGGTCGGTCCCAAGGTGGTGGACTGGGACGACCCCCGGGTCCTGCGAGAGGTGGGGCGGTCGGCGGACCTCTTCGGCCACCCCTACGACCCCCTGCAGGAGGGGGAGCGGGATCAGGGCCAGTACGACCGGGTCCTCGAGGTGCTCTCCGTCTCGTCCTGCGCGATGCTCGTCTCGGCGGAGGCCTGGCGCCAGGTGGGCCCCTTCGACGAGCGCTACGGGGGGCACCACGACGACCTCGACTTCTGCTGGCGGGCCCGGGTCGCGGGGTTCCGCGTCGTCATGACACCGGTCGCCGTCGCCCGCCACGCCGGTGCGACGCGTCGCGGGGAGCGTGGTTCGACGCATCGGGCGCGGAGCGGGAGGTACCTGGCCGAGCGCGCCGGCCTCGCCTCGGCCCTGAAGGCCTACCGACTCGTCACGTTGGCCTGGGTCCTGCCCCTGTACGCGGCGGTGGGGCTGGCGCGTCTCGCGCTCCTCGCGCTCGGCCGACGGTTCGAGGACGCGCTCGACCTGCTCGCGGCCTGGGGGTGGAACCTGGCGCACCTGCCCGGCACCCTCCGACGTCGGGTGCGGGTGCAGGCCGCCCGCCGCGTGCGCGACCGCCAGGTCCGGCGGTTCATGGCCTCCTGGATCCACGCCCCCCGATGGTTCGAGCGCGCCGAGGAGATCCTGGAGGAGCAGCTGGAGGTGGCCGAGGGGGAGGAGGCGCCCCGGCTGCGGCGGCGCGCCGCGTCGTTCGCCTCGGCCCACCCCGTCCTCGTGGCCGCGGCCTTCGGGCTGGCCGTCGGAGCCTTCGCCGTTCGTCACCTCCTCGGTCCGGAGCCCCTGCAGGGGGGCGCCCTCGCGGCCTTCCCGGAGGACCCCGGCGCGTTCTGGCGGGAGCTCCTCTCGCCGACGCGGACGACGGTGCTCGGTGGTCCCCAACCCGCGAGCCCGATCCTGGCACCGCTCGCCGGGCTCTCGTGGGCGCTCTTCGGCGAGGGCGCGCTGGCTCAGAAGGCGCTGCTCGCCGCGCTGCCCCCGATCGCCGCCGTCGCCATGTACCGGACGGTCGCCCGTCGGGTCGGGAGGCCGGGACCCGCCGCGATCGCCGCGACGAGCTACTGACTCTCCTCGGTGCTGCTGTGGGCGTTCTCGGAGGGGAGGGTCGCCACGCTCGTCCTGCTCGCAGCCCTTCCCGCCGTGCTGGAGCGCGTGGAGGTGCTCTTCTCGGCGCGGGATCTGGAGCGGCCGAGTCGCACGGTGGTGGGCCTCGGCGTCGCCGTCGCCCTGCCCACGCTCGTCCACCCCGGCGCCCTCCTCGCCGTGGGTCCCATCGTCGCCGCGGGCCTGCTCGCGGGCTGGCGGCGGATCCGGGGGCTCGTCCTGTCCCTCCTCGGCCTGGCGGCGGCCGCGGCGCTCTCGTGGCCGCTCGCGCTGGAGGTCGCGCGCGACCCCGCAGCCTCGCTCGCCTCGTACGTCGGCACGGTCGACCCCTGGCGCGTCCTCCGCCTGGCGCCGGGCGGGGGACCGGGGTCGTGGGTCGTCGGCGCCTTCCTGCCGGTCTCGGCCCTCGTGTGCTTCGCGGTCGTCGGGCCGGAGCACCGCGGCTCCGCGTGGCGGGCCATGCTGCTCGCGCTGGCCGCGGTCGGGCTGGGGTGGGCCTCGGCGGCCCGGTGGCTGCCGCCGGCCCTGACGAACCAGCCCGCGTACCTCAGCCTCGCCGCGGTGGCCGAGGCGGCGCTCCTCGGGTACGGGCTCGCCGCGCTCGGGGCGCGCCTCGGACGCGAGGCGTTCGGGATCCGCCAGGTCTCGGCGTTCGCCCTCGGGGCGGTGCTCGGTCTCGGCCTCGCCGGCCAGTTCCTCGGCGTGGTCCTCGGGGGGTGGGCGGTGGACCGCAACGGGTTGCCCCCGGCCTGGCCGCTGATCGAGGGGGCCTCCGGCGGCTTCCGGATCCTCTGGATCGGCGGGCCGGGGCCGGGTGGGTTCCCCGCCCCTGGAGGCGATCCGATCGGGGTGGTCGAGGCGGGCCCCGCCTCGGTCCGATACGGGCTCACGGATCGGGACGGCGTGAGCGCGCTGGATCTCGGACGGGCCGCGACCGGCCCCGGTTACCGGTTCCTGGAGGAGGTGCTCGAGGAGGTGGTGGCGGGCTCCACCCGGCACGCCGGGACGCTGCTCGCGCCCCTCGGCGTGCGGTTCGTCGTCGCCGCCGAGGGCGACCTGCCGCCGGCGGTCCGGGCACGGCTGGAGGAGCAGCTCGACCTGGTGCGGATCCCCGCCGGCGGGCTCGTCATCTACCGCAACCCGCGGGCCCTTCCGGTGGCCTCCGTCGTCTCGGGCGAGGCGTTCGCGCGAGCATCCGCCGGGTCCGACCTCGCGCCCCTCGCCGCGCTCCCGAGGGCGGCGGTGGCGCCGCTCCGTCCCGTCGAGGGCGGCTTCCGGGCCGAGACCGAGGGGGGCACGCTCTACCTGGCCTGGCAGTTCGACCCGGGTTGGCGGATCCGGGCCGTGGATGCGGTCCGATCCGGTGCGGCGGCGTTCGGGTGGGCGATCCGCGCGCCGGTCGAGGCGGGGCCGGTCGAGGTCGACCACCGTCCCTCGCCGCGCCGAGCCGTCGAGCTCGGCCTCGTCGGCGGCCTGTGGCTGCTGGCGCTCTGGGTCACGCGGAGGCCGGCGGAGCGATGAGGGACCGCGGCCAGCTCCTCGCGGCGTTCCTCGTCCTGGCGGCGGTCCTCGCCGCCGCGTCGCGGGTGGAGCGCGGGGTCGGGGTGCGGCCGCTCGGGGCGGCCACCCCGCCGGACGTCCCCTCGGGGGCGTGGCTGTGCCCCCACGGGGGCGGCGAGGGCTGGGACGTGCGGGTCTCCCTCGCGAACCCCGGACCCGACCCGGTCCTGGCGCGGATCCGGTCGATCGGCGCGGGCCGACCGGGCGCTCCGGAGGAGCGCGTCGTCCCACCCGGTTCCACGACGCAGGTGACGGTCCCCGGCGACGGGCGGGAGGCCTCCACGGTCGTCGAGTACTTCGGCGGGTTCGTGGCCGCCGGCTTCCTCGAGCTCGCCGGTGAGGACGCGAACGGGACGGCCGCCGAGCCCTGCCTCCCGGAGGCGGGCACGCGGTGGCTCCTCCCCGACGGCTCGGGTGAGCGTGGGTTCGACGACGTCGTGGTGGTCATGAACCCGTTGCCGGCGCCGGCCGTGGTGACGCTCACGGTCTTCTCGGAAGGGCGGGACCCGGTGCGGACGGAGGCGTGGACGAACGTGACGATCCGACCGAACCACGCCCGGGCCTTCCGGCTCGATCAGGTGGCCCTCGGCGAGGCGACGGCGGCGACCCTGGTCGAGGCGGAGATCGGTCGGGTGGCGGCCGCCACCCTCGGCGTCTCGACGGCGGGCGGGGTCCGCGCTGCGGTGGGGGTTCCGGGCGGCGTCGAGACCCAGATCCTCCCCGGTGGGGAGGACGCGGGCCGGACCGACCTCGCCGTCGTGGCGACGACCGAGGACCGGGTGGGGCTCTCGGGGGAGCTGCTCGAGCCGACCGGCCGCCAGGCGCTGCCCGCCGTCGCCGACGCGTCGCCGCGCCCGGCGTCGGCCACGACCGTGACGCTCACGACCACGGGCCCCGCCGGGATCGTCGCGCACGCCGACGGCCCCGGCGTGGCCTTCGCGCGCCGGACCTTCGGGGTCGTGGCGGACCAAGGATCGACCACCGGTGCCACGGAGCCGGCGCGGGCCTGGATCCTGCTGCCCTCCGTGATCGGGGAGCCCGCCCACCCGCAGATCGCGCTGACGAACCCCGGACCCAGCCCCATCTCCGTCACGCTGCGCACCCTGCCCGCCGAGGAGGGGGCGGCGCTCTCGCGCGCGACCGTGCGGGTGCCGGCCGGCGCCACCGTGCTGGCGCCGAGGGGGTTCGTGGCGCAGGCCGCCGACGGTGGGGTGCTCGCCGTGTCCGAGGGGGGAACCTTCGTGCCGGTCTCCGCGTCGTACGCTCTGGGACGCGAGGGCTGGGCGACCTACGCGGTCGCCGTCGGCGTCCCGGTTCCGGAGCGGTGGATCCCGGACGGGCTATGATGCCACGTCGAGCAACGGTGGGGAAGGGACGATCGGGATGGCGACCGGCAAGCACGGCAGGCGCTCGCACCGCGGGCTGAAGGGCGCCGCGATCGTCCTCGCCGCCCTCGCCCTCCTGGGCGGGGGCAGCGCCTACGCCGCCTACCGCTACGACACCGCCGCGTCGGTGAGGATCCTCCCGGGGATCCGCATCGCCGGCCTCGACGTCTCCGGCATGACCCGGGCGGAGGCGCTCCGGGAGGTCGCGGCGCTCGCGAGCCGCACCCTCGACGCCCCGCTCTCGGTGCGGGCGGGGGATCGCACGTGGACGGTCACCCGCGCCGCGCTCGGCATGACCGCGGACGTCGAGGGCGCCGTGGACGAAGCCTTCGCGCTGGCCGATGGCATGTCGTTCGTCTCGCGCGTGTACCACCGGCTGGCGGACCGGCCCGTCGAGGCCACGCTCGAGCTCCCCTTCCGT
Organism: bacterium HR12; assembly: GCA_002898915.1. Classification (GTDB taxonomy): domain Bacteria; phylum Actinomycetota; class UBA4738; order UBA4738; family HRBIN12; genus HRBIN12. The sequence goes on along the minus strand of BEHO01000023.1, from coordinate 2,670 downwards.
ATCGACGAGGGGGCGATCCGGAGGTTCGTCGAGCGGGCCCGGGACGAGGTCGCCGTCCCCGCGGTGAACGCTCGTATCGCCCTCGTGGAGGGGGAGCTCGTCACGCGGCGAGCCCGACCCGGGATCACGCTCGGCGTGCGCGCCGCCGTCGAGCGGATCCGGCGGGCCCTCGAGGAGCGGTCCTCGGCGGTGTCCATCCCGCTGCGGACCGTGGAGCCGGAGGTGACGGCGGCCGACCTCGGCAAGACCATCGTGGTGGACCTGTCGGAGAACGTGCTCTGGCTCTACGACGGGCTGAAGATCGTGAAGGAGTACCCGGTGGCCACCGCGGCGCCGGGCTACGTCACCCCGGTCGGGACCTGGCGCGTCATCGACAAGAAGGAGAACCCGACCTGGTACAACCCGGCCCTGGACTCGTGGGGGGCCGATCTCCCGCCCGTCATCGCGCCGGGACCGAACAACCCGCTCGGCACGAGGGCGCTCTACCTGAACGCCCCCGGGATCCGGATCCACGGGACCGCGGACGCGGCCTCGATCGGCACGTACGCCTCGCACGGCTGCATCCGCATGTACATCTCGGACTCGGAGGAGCTGTACCCGCTCGTCCCGATCGGCACCCGGGTCATCATCAAGCCCTGAGGGGCGGGCCCACGTCCCCACGATGGGGGAGACCGACCCGGGCTTCCGTCCTCCCCATCCGACCGGGTCGCGAGGAGGCGGGGGATGCGCGCGGGGGACGAGGGCCGAGGCCGGGACCACCCTGCGGGACCTCGGGAAATGAGGTCGGCGTGCTATGGGCCCCGAGCCGGTTCCCGGTCGAGGATACGGGCATGAACGAGAAGCTCGCCGGCACCTGCCCCGTCTGTCAGCAGGGGGACCTCATCAGCATCTCGATGAGCGTGAGCGGCAGCGAGCTGACCTTCACCACGTGCCACCTCTGCGAGGCCAAGTGGTGGTACCGGGACGGGGAGCCCGTGCCGCTCCAGAGCGTCATCGGGTCCGTCCTCTCGCGGAAGGGGTGATCGCGGCGTCGGGTAGGATGCGGTGGCCGTGTCACCGCATCCCGACCTCGGACGCATCTTCAAGGCGTACGACGTCCGCGGCACCGTCCCCGACGAGCTGAACGAGGACGTGGCCCGGCGGATCGGCGCGGCCTTCGCGCACTTCGCCGGGGCCCGCGAGGTGGTCGTCGGACGCGACTGCCGGCTCTCGTCGCCGGGGCTGGCGTCCGCCCTCGCCGAGGGCATCACCTCCCGCGGCGTCGACGTCGTCGACCTCGGCCTGGCCGCCACCGATCTGCTCTACTTCGCCTCGGGCTCGCTCGACGTCCCCGGTGTGATGATCACCGCGAGCCACAACCCGCCCCACTACAACGGCCTGAAGTTCTGCCTCGCCGGGGCGCGGCCGGTGGGGCAGGACACCGGGCTCGCGGACATCCGCGCGCTCGCGGAGGCCGACGCGTACCCGCCGGCCGAGCGGGTGGGCGAGGTCCGCCCCCGCGACCTCCTCGATGCGTACGTCGACCACGTGCTCTCGTTCGTGGACCTCGCCGCCTTCCGCCCGCTCACCGTCGTCGTCGACACCGCCAACGGCATGGGCGGGCTCGTGGTGCCGCGGGTGTTCGAGCGGCTCCCCGTGGAGCTCGTGCACCTGTACCCGGAGCTGGACGGCACCTTCCCGAACCACCCCGCCGACCCCATCGACCCGCGGAACCAGGAGGACCTGAAGCGCGAGGTGCTCGCGCGGAGGGCGGACGTCGGCTTCGCGTTCGACGGGGACGCCGATCGGGTCTTCGTGGTCGACGAGCGCGCCCAGGGCGTGAGCGGCTCGGAGGTCACGGCGCTGGTGGCCATCGCCATGCTCGAGCGCCACCCGGGGGCGAAGATCGTCCACAACCTCATCAGCTCGTGGGCGATGCCGGAGGTGATCAGGGAGCACGGCGGGATCCCCGTGCGCACGCGGGTCGGCCACTCGTTCATCAAGCAGGTGATGGCGGAGACCGACGCCGTCTTCGGCGGCGAGCACTCCGGCCACTACTACTTCCGCGACAACTACCGGGCGGACTCCGGCCTCATCGCGGCCGTCGTCGTCCTCGAGGTGCTCTCGAAGGCCGGGCGGCCGCTCTCGGAGGTGCTCGCGCCCCTCCGCCGGTACCACGCGTCCGGCGAGATCAACACCGAGGTCACGGACCAGGCGGCCACGATCGAGGCCGTCGCGGCGGCGTTCGCGGACGGGCGGCAGGACCGGTTGGACGGCCTCACCGTCGAGTTCGACGACTGGTGGTTCAACGTGCGCCCCTCCAACACCGAGCCGCTCCTCCGGCTCAACGTCGAGGCGCGCACGCGGGAGCTGCTGGAGGAGAAGACGGCTGCGGTGCTCGCCGTGATCCGAGGAGGGAGGACGTCGTGAGTCTCGATCCCGAGCTGCTGGAGATCCTGGTCTGCCCCAACGACCGGGGCGAGGTCGAGTACCGGGAGGAGGAGCAGGTGATCGTCTGCCAGAGCTGCGGCTACCGCTACCCGGTGCGGGACGGGATCCCCGTCATGCTGATCGACGAGGCGGAGAAGCCGACGGGCCGGAGGAAGCGGTGATCGAGCTCGACGACGAACGCGAGCTCCGCGCGGGCGATCCCGGGGGGATGCTCGAGGCCGTCGCCTCCCTCCCGCGGCA
>BEHO01000022.1 GCA_002898915.1 bacterium HR12 | reverse complement strand
GAGCCCGCCGCAGGAGGGGCACCACGTGCTCTGCCCCTCGGGGTCGAAGACGTTGCCGGTGTACGCGTACCGGACCCCGTTGCGCATCGCGATCTCGCGCGCGCGCCGCAGCGTCGACGGCGGGGTCGGCGGCCGGTCGAGCATCTTGAAGTCGGGGTGGAACGCCGTGAAGTGCATCGGCACGTCGGGGCCCAGGCGGTCGACGACCCAGCGGGTCATGGCGTCGATCTCCTCGTCCGAGTCGTTGAGGCCGGGGATGAGGAGGTTGGTGAGCTCCACCCAGACATCGGTCTCGTGCACGAGCCACTCGATCGTCTCCAGCACGGGTCGGAGCTCGCCCAGGCACACCTCCCGGTAGAAGCGCTCGGTGAACGCCTTCAGGTCGACGTTGGCGGCGTTCATGGCCCGGAACAGACGCTCGCGGGCGGCCGGCGTCGCGTACCCGGCCGTCACGGCGACCGAGGCGATGCCCCGCGCCCGACAGGCCTCGGCCACGTCCACCGCGTACTCCAGGAAGATCACGGGGTCGTTGTAGGTGAAGGCGACGCTCGGGCACCCGAGGCGCTCCGCCGCCTCGGCGATCTCCTCCGGCGTGGCCCGGGCGGCGAGCGTGTCGACCTCGCGGGACTTGGAGATGTCCCAGTTCTGGCAGAAGCGGCAGCCGAGGTTGCACCCGGCCGTGCCGAACGACAGCACCGGCGTCCCCGGCAGGAAGTGGTTGAGGGGCTTCTTCTCGATGGGGTCCACGCAGAACCCGCTGGAGCGACCGTAGGTGGTGAGCACGATCCGCCCGTCGACGCAGGCCCGGACGAAGCAGAAGCCCCGCTGTCCCTCGTGGAGGCGGCAGGCGCGCGGGCACGCGTCGCACTGCACCCGCCCGTCCGGCAGCGCGTGCCACAGCTCGGTCGGATGTCCGGCGAGCGCCTCCATGGCTCACCTCCCGTTCCCATCATGCCGCGTCCCGGCCCGATGCGCGAGGTCGTGTAGCCTCCCCGCGATGCCGCCGCTGCTGCTCGCCCTGGGATCCGGCCTCGCGTGGGGGGCCGCCGACTTCCTCGGCGGCATCACGGCCAAGCGCCGCCCGATCCTCACCGTCGTCCTCCTCTCCCAGCTCGTCGGGACGGCGTTCATCGCGGGCCTCGTGCTCCTGCGCGGCGCCCCGCCACCCGCCCCACGGACGCTGCTGGTGGCGCTCGCCGGCGGGACGGCGGGGGCGATCGGTCTCGCGGCGCTCTATCGGGGGCTCGCGGTCGGTCGGATGGGGCTCGTCGCCCCGACCGCGGCCCTGTCGGGCGCGATCCCCGTCGCCTGGGGCCTCGTGCGGGGCGAGCGACCCAGCGCCCTCCAGCTCGCGGGGATCCTCGTGGCGATCGGAGGGATCGTGCTCGCGGCTCGCACCCCCGACCCGGAGGGCGAGCGGACGACGGCCGGGCTCGGGCTCGCGGCCGTGGCGGCGGTGACCATCGGGCTCGTCGGCGTGGCCCTGGACGAGGCGGGGCGCACGGACCCCTTCTACGCGACGCTCATGGTCCGCGTCGGCGCGCTCTCCCTCCTCGTCGTCGCGGTGCTGGCCCGCCGACCCACCCTCCGCGTGGGCGCGGTCGACGGCGGTCGCCTCGCGCTCACCGGCCTCCTCGACAACGGCGCGAACCTCGCCTTCGCCATGGCGGCGAACCGCGGCGGCCTCCTCGCCCTGAACGCGGTCCTCGGGTCGCTCTACCCGGTGACGACGGCGCTCCTCGCCCGCTTCCTCCTCCAGGAGCGCCTCAGCCGCGTGCAGACCGCCGGCGTGCTCGCAGCGCTCGTGGGCGTCGCCCTCATCGCCGGCGGCTGAGCTCCGCGATCCCAGCGAGGAGGATCTCCGCGGAGGCGCGGTTCGTCGCGAGCGGCACGTCGTGCACGTCGCACACCTTCAGCACCGCCTGGATGTCCGGCTCGTGGGGATGGGCGGTGAGCGGGTCGCGGAAGAACACCACCGCCCCCACGTCCCCGGACACGATCCGCGCCCCGATCTGGAGGTCGCCCCCCTGAGGGCCGCTCGCCACCCGTTCGACCTCCAGGCCGAGCTCGGCCGAGAGGAGCGATCCGGTGGTCGCCGTGGCGACGAGCCGCAGCCCCCTGAGCACGTCCAGGTGCTCCCGGGCGAAGCGGAGGAGATCGTCCTTCTTCCCGTCGTGCGCGATGAGGGCGAGGGCGAACGGTCGATCGTCCATCGGGCCCAGCCTACGCCCCGTGCGTTGCCCCCGCGTGACGGCGACGTGAACGTTCAGCTCTGGAACCCGAGCCCCAGCCGGTCGAGGAGCGCGAGCCACGGGCCGCGGCGGCCGGTCCGATCGAGGCGGTCGTAGGCGCGGACCGTCTGGCGGATCGCGAGGAACCGGAGGGGCTCGGGCGGGAACGGCACCGGCTTCGTCCGCACGAACCGGAGCGCGGTGCGCTCGGTCCCCAGACCGTCGACGAGGTCGAGCGCGGTCCGGGCCCCGAACCGCGTGGCCGCCACCCCGAGGCCGGTGTATCCGACGGCGTAGGCCACGCGGCCACCGAGCGCGGTCCCGAAGAACACCGCGTACCGGCTGCACGTGTCGATGATCCCGCCCCAGCGGTGCGTGAACCGGAGCCCCTCGAGCTGGGGGAAGGTCGCGAAGAAGTGCCGCGCGAGGCGCAGGTGCACGGCGTCGTCGAGCTCCAGCCGCCGTCCGGTCCGACCCCCGAAGTGATAGGTGGCGTCGTACCCGCCCCACAGGATCCGGTCATCCGTCGAGAGGCGGAAGTAGTGGAAGCGGTTCGCGGCGTCGGCGAGCCCCTCGCGCCCCTCCCACCCGATCGACCGACGCTGCTCGGCGGAGAGCGGCTCGGTCATGAGGACGTGGTCGTAGACGGGGACCACGTACGCGCGGATCCGTCGGAGGAGCGGAGGGAACCCGTTGGTCGCGAGGATCGCCCGCTCCGCCCGGACCGCGCCGTCGGCCGTGCGGACGACGACCCCGCCTCCGTCGCGCTCGATCGCGACCGCCGGCGAACGCTCGAAGATCCGCACGCCGAGGGCGAGGGCCGCGTCGCGGAGCCCCCACGCGAGGCGAGCCGGGTTCACCAGCGCGTGCCCCTGTCCGCCGATCCGCAGGCCCCCCACGAACACCGGCGAGCGGACGATCCGCCGCGCGCCCTCGGCGTCGAGGACCTCGGCTTCGTAGCCGAACCGCCGATGCGCCGCGGCCGCGTCCTCGAACCACCCGACCTCGTGGGGACGCCGCGCGAGCAGGACGACCGGACCGAGCTCGAGGTCCGCACGGATCCCGTAGCGCCCGATGGCCTCGACGAGGCCTGCGAAGTTCTCAAGGCCCTGCCGCTCGAGCTCCTCGATCTCGTCGGGGAACCGGCGGAGGCCGTTGTCGAGGCCGTGGGTGAGGGAGGAGGCGACGAACCCGCCGTTGCGCCCGCTCGCGCCCCAGCCCACCCGGCCGCCCTCCACCACGACGACCGCGCGCCCCGGGTCGCGCTCCCTGGCCTCGAGCGCCGCCCACAGCCCGGTGAATCCGGCGCCGACGATCGCGAGATCGGCCCGCACCTTCCCCCGCAGCGGCTCGAGCGGCTCGGGCCTGCCCGGGTCGTCCAGCCAGGAGGAGATGGGTCGAGCGTCGACGAGGGTGCGGCGGAGCCGGGCGTCGGCGGGCGAGCGCATCGCGCGGAACGGTACCGGAAGGAACCCCCTCCCGCTGGAGTTCCGCCGAAGCGGCACTCCGGTCCCGGCGGGCGTAACCCGATACGTAGCAAGAGGACGATCCGAGAGATACCTGCGGTCGCCGCACTGTTACAGTCGTGCGGTCGGGCGCCGGGGCCGCTGGCCCACGCCCGAGCCGCACGCCGCGCTTCCCCCGGGCGGTCCGGAGGTGGGTCGGTGATCGGAGCGAGGATCAGGGAGCTCCGCCTGGCGCGGGGGATGACCCAGCGGGAGCTGGGTGCCCCGAGGTACACCCACGCCTACATCAGCACCATCGAGGCGGGCCGCCGGAACCCCTCCCCCAGGGCCCTGGAGTTCCTCGCCGACAAGCTCGGCGTGACCGTGGAGCAGCTCGTCACCGGCCGGCCGCCGGACCTGGCCCCGCGACTGGAGTCCGACCTCCTCACCGCCCGGCTCGCCGTCTCCGACGGGCGGCTCGAGGAGGGCGAGCGGATGTTCGCCGCGATCGCCTGGGAGGCGCGCCGGTACGATCTCCTCCGCATCCAGGCCAAGGCCGAGGAGGGCCTGGCGCTCAGCCGAGAGCGGGCCGGTGACACGGAGGCCGCCCTCGAGCGCTACCGCCGCGTCCTCGCCATCCTCGAGGGGCAGCCGGCGTCGCTGCGGGCCGACGCGGCGGCCGGGGCGGCCCGCTGCCTGCAGGCCCTGGGCGACGTGCGCTACGCGATCCACCTGCTCGAGTCCCTCCTCGCCGAGATCGAGCACGAGGGCCCCCCGGACCCGAACGCGCTCGCCCGCATCCACGCCTCGCTCGTCGACGCCTACCTCGACGCCGGCCTGTACCGGAAGGCCGCCGAGTCGGCGGCGGAGCTGGAGCTCCTCGCGCCGCGGCTGACGGATCCCCTCCGGGTGGCCCAGATGCACATGAACACCGCGCACCTGTACCTCGTGCAGGGACGGATCGACGAGGCCGAGCGCTCGCTGCAGCGGGCGGAGGACGCCTACCGCCAGCTCGCCCTCCAGAGCGAGCTCGGGGGCACGTACCTCGCCCGCGGCTACGTGGCCTCCCGCGATGGGCGATGCGAGGAGGCCCGTGAGCACCTGGAGCGGGCGATCTCGATCTTCGAGGAGACCCACGACCGCAAGGACCTGGTCCGCGCCATGAACGAGCTCGCCCGGATCGAGCGCCTGGAGGGACACCTGGAGCGCGCGGAGGAGCTCCTCGAGCGGACCATCGCCCTGGCCGACGACCACGACGCGCCGATCGCCGCCTGGGCCCACCGGGAGCTCGGCCTGACGCTCATCGAGCGCGACCCGGCCCGTGCCGAGAAGGCCCTCCGCGACGCGATCGCCCTGTACGAGCGGGCGGATCAGCCGGCCGAGCTCGCGGTCACCTATCGCGCCCTCGGCGACGTGCTCGAGGCGCGGGGGGATCGCGAGGGCGCCGTGCAGGCCTACCGGACGGGCCTCCTCGTCCTCGAGCGCCACCTGTAGCCCCGTACACTTCGGCGCGTGACGCGCCCGTTGCGGATCGGGATCCAGCTCCCCGAGGTGGAGCGCGACGTCCGCTGGCCGGAGTACGCGGCCATGGCCCGCGCCGCGGAGGAGGTCGGCTTCGACTCCATCTGGATGGGCGACCACCTCCTCTACCGGGGGGACGGTCGTCCGGAGCGAGGCCCCTGGGAGGCGTGGACGATGCTCGCCGCCCTCGCGGCCGTGACCGAGCGCGTGAACCTCGGACCGCTCGTGGCGAGCGCCGCCTTCCACGCGCCGGCGATGCTGGCGAAGATGGCCGCCACGGTGGACGAGGTGAGCGGCGGGCGGCTCGTGCTCGGCATCGGGGCCGGCTGGAACCGGGTCGAGTTCGAGGCCTTCGGGTTCCCCTACGACCACCGGGTCGACCGCTTCGAGGAGGCCTTCGCCATCATCCGGCGCCTCCTCGCCGGCGAGCGGGTCACGTTCCACGGCCGGTTCCACCGGGTCGAGGACGTCGTGCTCCTGCCCCCTCCCCGACGGAGCCCGCCGATCATGCTCGGCTCGAGCGGACCCCGGATGCTCGAGATCGCGATCCCGCACGTCCAGGCCTGGAACGCGTGGTTCGACCTCTTCGGCAACACGCCGGAGGGGTTCGCCGCGGAGAGCGCGAAGGCCACCGCCGCGGCGGAGCGGGCCGGGCGCGACCCCTCGGAGATCGAACGCAGCGCCTGCGTCCTCGTCGTCCTGGATCGGTCGGCGGGCGAGCGCCCCATCCCCGAGGGCTGCCCGCCGCTCGAGGGCTCGCCCGAGACGATCGCCCGAGGCCTCCGCGCCTTCGCCGAGGCCGGCGCCGACGAGGTGATCTGCGTGGTCTCCCCCATCACCGAGCGCTCGATCCGGACCCTGGGCGAGGCGATCCCGCTCGCGCGCTCGGGTTAGGCCGGCTTCGTCACGTCGGCGACCTCCGCGCCCGTCGCGCAGAGCAGGTCCGCGGCCGTCATGTGGAGGTTCACACCTCGGGCGCCGCCGCCGATCGCCACGCGCTCGAGCGCGGGGATCGTGGCGTCGGCGATCACCGGCCAGGGTCGGCGCGAGCCGAAGGGGGTGATGGCGCCGCGCTCGTAGCCCGTCGCCGCCTTCGCCTCCTCCGCGTCGGGCAGCGCGAGCCGGTTCACGCCGAGGTGCGCGCGCAGCTTCGGCCAGTCGATCTGGCGACCGCCGGGGACCAGCACGAAGACGTAGTCGTCCGCCCCCCGCCGCACGACGATCGTGCGCACGAGCCGCTCGAGCGCGATGCCCTGGCGCGCGGCGCTCTCCTCCGCGCTGCGGGGCGGCGGGTCGACCCGCACGACCTCGAAGGCGACGCCGGAGGAGGCGAGCGCTCGCAGGGCCGGAGTCTCCATGTTCGGGGCCGAGCCTACCCGCCGCGCTCCCCTCCCGCGCGTACGAGGCCTCGTTCGTACCGGCGCCGTCCTCGCCGTCGACGGGGGCGGGACGGCCGGCTGAGACCGAGGTAGTAGGCTGGGCGCGCGGGCGGCGCGGTGCCGGCTGTGGAGGATGGGGGTGAGGGCATGCCGGAGAGCTTCGGGAAGCGTCGCCGCAGGGACGTGAAGGCCAAGAAGGCCGCAGCCCGCGAGGACCGGCGGCGGGCGCGCGCCAAGCGACAGGCCGATCGCGCCGCCGGGCTCATCGAGGCCGGGCCCCCGATCGCGCCGGCCGAGCCGGCGGCCCTGGGCCTGCTCGCGCAGGACGATCCGGGCGCGGTCGACGCCGAGCCCGAGGGCGTCGAGGCCCGACCCGAAGGCTGAGCCGGACGCGCGGAGGGGAGGCCCGGAGGCCTCCCCTCGCATCGCGCTCGGAACCCTTAGGCCGGACGGACGTCCGCGGCCTGCGGGCCCTTCTGGCCCTGGGTGACCTCGTAGGTCACCTTCTGCCCCTCGTCGAGGTTGCGATAGCCCTCGCCCGCGATCGCGCTGAAGTGCACGAACACGTCCGCGCTGCCGTCGTCGGGGGTGATGAAGCCGAAGCCCTTCTCGGGGCTGAACCACTTGACGGTGCCTGTTGCCATGGCGATCCCTCCTTCCTTCGCCGTCGGGGCCTACCTGCTGCCCGTCGGGCTACCGGCTGGCGCCGGGAGGGAACCGCATGGAACGCACGCCTTGTGATGCCCTCGCACCAAGGGTACCGGGTTTCGGGCCGCGTCACACCCCCTCCCGAGCATCGGTTCCGGATCGCCCGGCCTCCGACGTGCCCGCGCGTTTGTCCTACCATCGGGATGACGCCCTCGTAGCTCAGTGGATAGAGCAGCGGTTTCCTAAACCGCGTGTCGCAGGTTCGATTCCTGCCGGGGGCACGGAGCGCGTCGAGCCGCATCGTGGGAGCCGGTTCCGCTCGGACGTTCGTCGCCCGACCTCCGCGCGATGCGTCGGACCGGAGGCGCGGACGACCCTCGGGGTAGCATCGGGTCCCGACGGAAGGAGATCGCGATGGCTCCGAAGGTGCTCGTGCTCGGCGGCAACTTCGCGGGCGTCACCGCGGCGCTCAGCCTGAAGCGCAAGCTCGGCGCCGACGTCGACGTGACCGTCGTGTCCAAGTCGGACCGCTTCACGTTCAACCCATCCTTCATCTGGATCCCGTTCGGGAAGCGGACGACGCGAGACGTCTCGGTCCCGATCGCCCCGACGTTCCGGCGGGCCTGCGTCGGCTTCGTGCATGCGGAGGCGGTGGGGATCGATCCCGTCGCCCAGGAGGTCGAGACCACCCGGGGCCGGTACCTCTACGACTACCTGGTCATCGCGACCGGCTACGTGAACGACTTCGACGTGGTCCCGGGTCTCGGACCCCGCGGGAACGCCTACACGATCACCACCCTGGAGGGAGCCGTGGACGCCGCCCAGGGATGGGCGCGCCTCGTCAACGAGCCCGGCCCGATCGTCGTCGGGGCCACCCAGGGCGCCGCCTGCTTCGGCGCGGCCTACGAGTTCGTGTTCAACGTCGCGTACCAGCTCAAGCGGCGTGGGCTCGCCAAGCGCGTGCCCATCCGCTACGTGAGCGCCGAGCCCTTCCCCGGGCACTTCGGGATCGGCGGGCTCGCCGGCGGGGAGCGGATGCTCGACCTCTTCTTCCGCATGAGCGGGATCGAGGCCATCTTCGACGTGGCGATGGAGGAGGTCGCCCCGGGCGAGCTCCGCCTCCGGGACGGGCGGCGGCTGCCGTTCCGCTACGCGATGATCGTGCCGCCCTTCCTCGGCGCCGAGGTGGTGAAGGCCTCGGGGCTGGGCAACCCCAAGGGCTTCATCGAGGTGAGGGGCACCTACCAGACGGTCTCGTTCCCCAACGTCTACGCCGTCGGGATCGCGGCGGCGGTGGACGCGCCCTGGCACACGGCGAACGCCGTCGGCGTCCCGAAGACCGGGTTCCCCTCCGAGCGGATGGCGCACGTCGCCGCGGAGAACATCGCCGCCCAGATCCGGGGCGAGGAGCCCACGCGGGAGGAGCGCTTCGCCGACATCCCCGCGGTCTGCATCATGGACGCGGGCAACAACGGGGTCGCGATCCTCGCCGACCGGATGCTCCCGCCGCGGCGGTGGGGCGTGATGATCCCGGGGCCCCAGAACCACCTCGGGAAACTGGCCTTCGAGCGCTACTACCTCTGGAAGATCCGCCGGGGGTACGTGCAGCTCCCCTGAGGCGGCCTCGGGGGACCTCCGACGAAGGAGCCTCGACGAGGCGCCCCGACCGGCGGGCGCCTCGTCTGGACCCCTGGCGGTTCGCCGTCTCAGCCGCGAGCCTTCGCCTCCCGCGCCGGACACGTGGAGAAGCCGAAGGGCGCGTAGAGCGGGCAGAACCCGACGGCCGCGGTCGCGAGCATCACCGCGGCCAACGCGAACAGCACCGCCGCCAACGCGCCGCTCGTCAGCAGACCCCCGATCACCAGCAGGGGCGCGACCACGAAGGCACGGAGCGCCCGGTCGATCCCACCCATGTTCCGCCTCATCTCGCCACCTCCCGTGCGTCCACCCACACCGATGCGGCGGCGCCCGGAACGATGCGCACGAGCCGCCACCCGCTCGCGTCGCCCGGGAGGGATGGCATGCCTCACGCCCACCGGGCACCGAGACGGACTTCCCCGCAACCCGGCATCGGCTTTCCCCCGAGCGGCGCTCGCGGGCGTCAAGGATCGCGGCGCCCACGTCGATGCCTTGGGTGTGCCCGACATGCGTGCGGGGAGCACACGACAGGCGCTCACCACGCCGCGGACGCTGATCGCCCTCGGCGCGGTCGCGCTCGCGCTCGCGGCATCGCTGGTCGTCCCGGTCCGAGCGGCTCGGAGCGCCGAGCCCCCCAGCGTGGTCGTGATCATGACGGACGACCAGCGATGGGACACCCTCTGGGCGATGCCGACCGTCCAGGCCGAGCTCATCGGCAAGGGCGTGCACTTCACCAATGCCTTCGTCT
>BEHO01000021.1 GCA_002898915.1 bacterium HR12 | reverse complement strand
CGGCCCAGAGCACCACGCCGCCCCCGTTCGGGTCCGGCGCGAACGCCCGCACCGGGGGCGCCACCAGCGACAACCCGTGGCGCGTGAGGGCCAGGTCCTCGATCACCGACCGGCGCAGGCGCCCCACCGTGTGCACGATGCCGGGGGCCCGGACGCCCGGGGCGATCTCGATCGTGTCGAGGATCCCGCCCACGCGCTCACGCCGCTCGACCACGAGGACCCGCTGCCCGGCCTTGGCCAGGTACGCAGCCGCCACGAGCCCGTTGTGGCCGCCGCCGACCACGATCGCGTCGTAGGTCGCCATCAGGCCACCCCCTTCCGGCCGCGACGCTGTTCCTTGAGGAGCTCGAGCGCGGCGATGCGCCCGCTGGCGCCCATGATGCCGCCGCCGGGATGCACGGCCGAGCCGCACATCCAGAGCCCCTCGATCGGCGTCCGGTACCGCGCCCAGCCCGGGACCGGCCGGTTGAAGAAGAGCTGCTCCAGCGAGAGCTCGCCCTGGAAGATGTTCCCCTCGGTGAGCCCGGTGATCCGCTCGATGTCGAGCGGCGTGAGGACCTGCTTGCCCACGATGAGGTCGCGGATCTTCGGGAACCGCTCCTCGAGGGTGTCGATCACCGTCTCGCCGAAGGCCTCCCGCATCTCGTCGTCCCACTCCTTGCCGTCCGCCAGGTGGTACGGCGCGTACTGCACGAAGCAGGACATCACGTGCTTGCCCGGCGGCGCCATCGTGGGATCCACGAGCGTGGGGATGATGCAGTCGATGTACGGGCGACGGCTGAAGCGGCCGTACTTCGCGTCGTCGTAGGCCCGCTCCATGTAGTCGACGCTCGGGCTGAAGCTGATGGCGCCCCGGAGCCACTCCCCCTTGCCCGGCTTGCACGCGAGCTCAGGCAGACCGTCGAGGGCGAGGTTCACCTTCCCGCTCGAGCCCCGGTACTTGTAGCGCTTGAGCTCCCCCACGAACGACTCGTCCAGGTGCCCCGGCTCCATGAGCCGGAGGAACGTCTGGTTCGCGTCCACGCTCGACATCACGACGTCGGCGCGGATCTCCTCGCCGGAGGCGAGCGTCACCCCGACGGCGCGCCCGTCGCGGACGTCGATGCGGGCGACCGGCGCCTCGGTGCGGATCTCGGCGCCGAAGGCCCGGGCCGCGCGGCCGCAGGCCTCCGAGATCCCGCCGGTGCCGCCCTTCGGCACGCCCCAGGCCCGGAAGGCTCCGTCGATCTCGCCCATGTAGTGGTGGAGGAGGACGTACGCGGTGCCGGGCGACTGGATCCCCTGGTAGGTCCCGATGATGCCGGAGGCCGACATCGTGGCGATCAGGGGGTCGACGGTGAACCACTGCCGCAGGAAGTCGGTCGCGCTCATCGTCATGAGCTGCACGAACGTGTGCTGGAGCCGCTGCGGTAGGTCGCGGAAGGACCGCAGGAGGTCCACGACCGGCTTCCACTCGCGCGGACGGATCCGGCCGGGGTCCGGCGGCACGATCGAGAGGATCGGCTTCACGAACCGGGCCATCTCGGCCATGAGCTTGCCGTACTCCTCGTAGGCCTCGGCGTCCGCCTTGCTCCACCGCCGGAGCTCCCGGATCGTCCGACCGTGGTCGTTCACGCGCCAGAGGTAGTCGTCGTCGAGGGGGGTGATCGTCCCGTCGAGCGGCAGGATCTCCAGGCCGTGCTTGGGGAGCTCGAGCTCGCGGATGATCTCCGGCCTGAGCAGCGAGACCACGTAGGAGAAGACGCTGAAGCGGAAGCCCGGCACGACCTCCTCGGTCACCGCGGCGCCGCCGAGCACGTGCCGGCGCTCGAGCACGAGGACCCGCCGGCCCGCCCTCGCCAGGTACGCCGCCGCGATGAGCCCGTTGTGTCCCCCGCCGATGACCACCACGTCGTATCGCTGCGTCACCGTCTCGCCTCCTCGGTTCGCCTGACCGGGGGTCCAGGCACGACCGACCCGTGGACGCACCGCGCCTCGGTCATGCTAGAGAGGGCCCGCCGGGCCGACCACGGGCCCCGTGACCTCAGGTCAGCGCCGCGACGGCACCCGGACGCGCGCGGCTCACGCTCCGGATGCGGAGACCGTCGTGGCGAGGCCATCACCAACCGAAGCGACGGAGCTCCTTCGTGAACGCTCGGATGAGCCGACGGGCCATTGACCGATGCGGCAACGAGCGCTAGGGTCGTGGGTGGCGCCCATGACCTTCTCATCCGAGGGGGTGGTCATATGACGGGACGACCCTTCCTCAGGGCATCCGGTGTGGCGCTCGCGCTGGCGGCGATCGGCGTCGCGTCCGCGGTGTTCGCCAACGCGTCCCTGGAGGCGGAGCCAGCGCGAACGGGAGGATCGCAGGACGTGATGGCGATCTTCGACCCCGCCGTCGCCCTGATGCCGGAGGGCCGGACCGTGCCGCTCGCCGAGGCGACGGAGCTCGCCGGCTTCCCGATCCTGAGGCCCCTCGGTCTCGCGGAGCCCCCGGAGGTGTGGTTCTACGACTACGGGGACGGGGTCCGTGAGGTCGCGCTCCGCTACGGGGAGCAGGGGATCGTCGTGCACCTTGGCGCGTTCCCGCAGGCCAGCGACCCCGCGTCCTACCTCCGGTCGAAGGTGGAGGGGCTTCCGCTCGCCTACACGACCACGATCGCGGGGTACCCGGCGGCGGTCATCCCCTACGACCCGGAGCGGTCCTCCGGCGCGATCGACGTGGTCTGCCTCGTCGCCCAGGGGGTCGAGGTGACCTTCTATGGCGATCACCGCAGCAACGACGTGGGGACGCTCCTGTCCGCCGCCGCGTCGCTCGGCACAGAGGCGTGAGGGGGCGCGACCCCGATGCTGAGGCGATCGACGGCCCTCGGGCTCACCCTCGCGCTCGCCGCGTGCGCCGGCCGGGAGGCGACCCGCCGGCTCACCGTGGTGGTGGACGTCGGTGCGGCGGCCTCGGTCTGCGAGGACCCCGGGGGCATCGATCTGAAGGGGGTGGACGTCTCGGTCGCCGACCGGGAGGGCAACGTGCTCGCCCAGGCGGCCCTGGGCGCCGGCCAGCCTCCCACGGGTCCACCCGCCAGCCTGGTCGCCGTGTGCCGGTTCGAGGCGGTGGTCGAGGTTCCGGACCGACCCCCGTTCGCGGTCACGGTCGACCGAGGTCCGCCCGTCACCTACACCCGCAGGGACCTGGAGCAGTTCCGGTGGATCGTCTCCTACCCCGCCTGGGAGCTTCCGGCGCTCGCGCCAGCGGGGTGACCTGAGGTCAGCCCGACGCCGGCCGCGCGTGGGTCGCGGCGGGCCGGGCGGCGGCATACTCGGGGGCGGACGGCTCGAACAGGAGGTTCCCGTGAGCGTCGGTACCGCCTTCCACCCGCGCACGTCCGCGCTCAACACGAAGATGGCCTGGGGCGAGTGGGCCGGGTACTGGGCCGCCGCCGTCTACCACGACTTCCACGACATCGAGTACAACGCGATCCGGGAGTTCGCGGCCCTGTTCGACACCTCGCCGCTCTACAAGTTCCTCATCACGGGCCCCGACGCGGCGCGCCTCGTGGACCGGGTCATCGTCCGCGACGTGAACAAGCTCGCCGTGGGGAGGGTCTTCTACACCTGCTGGTGCGACGACGACGGGAAGGTCCTCGACGACGGCAACGTGGCGCGCCTGGCCGAGGACCGGTTCTTCCTCACCGCCGCCGACCAGACCCTCCGCTGGCTCCAGATGAACGCCGCGGGGCTCGACGTCGAGATCCCCGACGTCTCCGAGGACATCGCCGGGCTCGCCCTCCAGGGCCCGCGCTCGCGCGACGTGCTCGAGCGCGCGACGGGCCAGGACTGGAAGGACCTCCGCTACTTCGGCCACCGCCGGACCGAGATCGCCGGCGTCGAGGTGGACGTCACCCGCACCGGCTACACCGGCGACCTCGGCTACGAGATCTGGGTGCCGGTCGAGGGAGCCCTCGAGGTGTGGGACGCGGTCTGGGAGGCCGGGCAGGACCACCAGATCCGGCCGGTCGGCGTGCGCGCCCTCGACGTGGCGCGGGTCGAGGCCGGGCTCATCATGGTGGACGTCGAGTACACGAGCGCCCGCCACGCGACGAGCACGGCGCCCCAGGACTTCTACTCCCCGTTCGAGATCGGTCTCGGACGCTTCGTCGACTTCGGCAAGGCGAACTTCGTGGGCAAGCGGGCGCTCCAGGCCGAGCAGGCCGCGGGCGGCCCCCGGCGCCGGCTCGTCGGCATCCAGGTGGACTGGCCCTCGATCGAGGCCCTGTACGCGAAGCACGGGCTCGCCCCCGTCGCCTCTCCCTTCGTGCAGCGGGACCCGGTGCCGCTGTACCGGGGCGGCAAGCACGTGGGGCGGGCGACGAGCGTCACCTGGGGGCTGACGATCAAGAAGATGGTCGGCTTCGGCTCCGTGCCGCCCGAGCTCTCGGCCCCCGGGCAGCGGCTGGAGATCGAGTGGAGCGTCGAGGGCGAGCGCGGGCGGGTGCCGGCCACCGTCGTCGAGCTCCCGTTCCTCGACCTCCCCCGCAAGCGGCAGTAGCGGGCCCCCGTCTGCGAACATAGGGTCGACCCATGCGGCCGACCCGCTCGCTCCTCGTCGCCCTCGCGCTCGCCGCCGGCGCGCTCGCGTTCGTCCTCGCGCTCGGCGGCAGCCTCGTCGCGGCCGCCCTCGCGGGGCTGCTCGTGGCGGCGACCGCGGTGGCCGTGGGCCGGAACGGCGTGGCCGTCGAGGGACCCCCGGACCCGGAGCGCCGCCGGTTCCTCGCGCTGCTCTCGGGGCTCGGCCTGGTGACGGTGGCGGGCGGGACGGCGGCCGGGCGCGTCGCCAAGGCCCTGGTCCGACCCGACCCCCGCCCGACGCTCGAGGCGATGGCCCGCGACCTCGGGGCGGAGCACCTGGAGCTCGTCGTGCGGCAGTTCCACCCCGAGCGCTCCGGGGACCTCCAGCTCGTCCTCGCCCCCTACAACTCGTCGAACTACGCGAACGAGTCCCGCACGCTCGTCCGCAACGACCCGCGGAGCAGCCACGCCTCGGTCTGGATGTACCTGGAGCGGATCCCCCTGTTCGTCTACGCCCCGGGGATCGTGGAGCCGGGCGACCGCACCGAGCGCGTGACCCTCGCCGACCTGGCGCCGACCACCGCCCGTCTCATCGGCTTCGAGGACTTCCGCGCGCCCGAGGGACGTCCACTCCCGGGGATCGAGCCGCCGGGTCGCCCGCCGAAGGTGGTCGTGACGTTCGTCATCGACGGCGGCGGGTGGAACGTGCTGCAGCACTGGGACGACCCCGACCCGGCCCGCACCGCGTGGCCGGAGATGAAGCGGCTGATGCGCCAGAGCCTCGTGTACCGCAACGCGATCGTCGGCACGTTCCCCGCCGTGACGGCCTGCGCCCACGCCACGATCGGCACCGGGGCCTTCCCCCGCACCCACGGCATCACCGGCCATAACCTCCGCTACCGGGGCCGCCCGGTGAAGGCCTGGGGCGAGCCCGGCCGCGCCGACCCCTCGTTCCTGCTCGTGCCGACCCTCGCCGACGCCTGGAACGAGCGGACCGACGACGGGGCCTGGGTCGGCGAGCTCGGCTACCAGATCTGGCACCTCGGGATGCTCGGACGGGGCGGGCGCCGGCCCCTCGGCGACAAGCCGGTGGCCGTCCTCTGGGACGAGGACGGGGGCGGCGGCTGGATCCCCCAGAACCCCGACCTGTACCGGCTGCCCCGGTCCTTCCCGGGGCTGGACCGCCTCGACGAGCTCGCCGCCGCCTACCCCGACCCCGGGATCGACGACGAGTTCACGCCCCTCGGCAGGAAGGCGCTCTGCTGCACCCCGCCCATCATCGAGTACCAAGGGGACCTCATCGAGGCGACCTTCGACGCGGAGCCGATCGGCGAGGGCCGGGGCACCAGCCTCCTCTACATCAACGTGAAGGCCCCGGACTACGCCGGCCACGTCTACAACTACCTCTCGGAGCGCGAGCGCATCGCCATCGCCGAGACCGACCGCCAGATCGGCCGCGTGGCGCGCCTGCTCGAGGAGCGCTTCGGCCCCGGCGGGTTCGTCCTCATCGTCACCGCCGACCACGGCCAGTGCCCCATCGTGAACCTCGCGGGCGGGGTCCGCCTCGACCCGATCCAGATCGAGGAGGACCTCGCCCGCGCCTTCGGCCGCTCGGTCTTCGGGCTCATCGAGGCCGTCGTGCCCTCCGAGATCTACCTGTCGGAGCGCGCGCTGGCGGACGCCGGCATCTCCGATGCCGAGATCGCGGCATGGCTGGCCGACTACCGCTACGGCGAGAACATCGGCCCCTACGTGCCCGAGGAGGCCATCGATGAGGACCGGCTCGACAAGCGGATCTTCGCCGCCGTCCTCCCCCGCTCCTTCCTCGCCGAGCTCGCGAGGCAGGACCTCTCGCGCTACGGTCCGGGCCGGTACGGGGCCGAGAGCGATCCCCTCGGCATCCCCCCGATCAGCTGGTAGCGGTCGGGATCCCCGCCCGGCGCATCGCGCCCCATCCGCCCCTGCCCCGCAGGACCCGCAGCGTGGCGACGAACCGGTCGAGGGCGAGGAGCTGGTGGAACCCCAGGAACTCGAGGAAGGCCGCCGCGAGCAGTCGGAGCCGGTCCGAGATCCGCGGGTAGCGCTCGAGGAGCATGGCCTCGACCCCCACGGCGATCTGCGAGAGCAGCATCCCGTGCAGGACCGCCATGGCGAGGAACAGGGCGAAGATCCCCGGGTCCACCACGCCGAGCGCGAGGGAGATCCCGAAGGTGACGAGCCCCACGACCTCGACCACGGGGGCGAGGGCCTCGAAGAGCCAGAAATAGGGCAGCCCGAGCATCCCGATGCGCCCGTACCGCGGGTCGAGGAGCATGCCGCGGTGGCGCCAGAGGTTCTGCCAGAGCCCCCGATGCCACCGGCTGCGCTGGCGCAGCAGCGTGCGGAGATCCGAGGGCACCTCGGTCCAGCAGATCGGATCCGGCGCGACCACGATGCGGTACGGGAGCCCCGCTCGCCGGTACTCGCGGTGCAGGCGCAGCACGAGCTCCATGTCCTCCCCCACGGTCCCCGTCCAGAACCCGCCCACCCGGACCACCGCGTCCCGGCGGAACAGCCCGAACGCGCCGGAGATGATGAGCACGGTGCCAAGCCGGGTCCACCCGGTCCTCCCGAGGAAGAACGCCCGCGCGTACTCCACGATCTGGAAGCGCTCCAGCCACCCCGAGGGCACCCGCATCGAGACGGGCCGACCGCTCCGGAACGTGGCCCCGTTCAGCGGGCGCACCGTGCCCCCGACGGCGAGCACCGTCTCGTCCTCCACGAACACCCGGGAGGCCCGCAGGATCGCCTGCGCGTCGAGGACGGAGTCCGCGTCGACCGGGGCGATGAGCGGGTAGCGCGCCAGGTTGATGGCGGCGTTCAGCGCGTCGGACTTGCCGCCGTTCTCCTTGTCCACCACGACCAGCTCGGGGTGGCGCAGGGAGCGCAGCACCCGGCGGACCGGGCGCGTCGGCAGCCTGGCCGACCACACGCGCGGGTCCTCGACGAGGGCGAAGGCCTCGATGAGGCGCTCGAGGGTCCCGTCGGTCGAACCGTCGGAGACCACGATCACCTCGAAGCGCGGGTACTGGAGCGCGAGGAACGAGCGGACCGCGGCGACGATGGTCCGCTCCTCGTTGAAGGCCGGGACGAGGATCGAGACGGGTCGGTAGACCTCTCGCTCGAGGAGATCCCGCAGGGCGAGATCCGAGAGCTCGCGCGCGTGCACGACCACGGTCCGCAGCCCGATGAAGGACAGGCCCGAGTAGATGAGGTTCAGCACCACGAAGTACGTGAGCAGGCCGACCTGGACGAGCTCGAGCGCCCTCACCGCGCCACCGCCTCCGCCACCACCCGCTCGGTGCGGTCGCGCAGGGCCTGCGCCGCCATGTCCCGCGCGTACCGGTCCGGGTGCGCCCGAGCCGCGTGCCCGAGCTCCGCGAGCCCCGCGCGACCCAGCCCGGCGAGCGCGTCTGCCGCCGCCCGCCGCACCCACCACGAGGGGTCCCCGAGCCTCGCCCACAGCGCCGCCAGCGCCTCCTCCCTCGGCAGGAGGGCCGCCGCGGCGGTCGCGTGGATCCGGACGAACTCGACCTCGTCGTCCAGGGCCGCGCGGACCGCCTCCCGCGCCCCCTCGGGCAGCACGTGCAGCCGCGCCACCGCGCGCAGCGCGGCCGCCCGCACCTCCGGGTCGGGGTGCGAGAGCCGGGCCACGGCCGCGTCCCCGAACGGGAGCAGCCCGAGCCGCCCCACCGCGTCGAGGGCGGCGCGGACGAAGGGGGCGGGGACGTCCTCCCGCGCGAGGATCGCCCGGACGAGGGCGGGGGCCGCCTCGTCGGCGAGGAGCAGCACCTCCTCGATCACCCCGAAGGGAAGGGCCGCGGCGACGAGGCTCGCCGCGAACGCCTCCGCGAGCTCCTCCCGCGTCCCGGGGTCCTCGACGTCCGCCAGGGTCCGCGCGGCCGCCCTCGCCGCCGCCACCTGGACCCGGCGGTCGGGGTCGATCACCGCCGCGAGGAGGGTCGGCATGGCCTCCGGGGCACGAGCTCGGGCCAGGTCCTCGAGGGCCTGGAGCCGCCGGGCGATCCGGTGACCGCGCACGCGACCCTCGAGCCCGTCGCCGACCCCGTACCGCCGGAGCAGCTCGAGGAGCCGCTCGGCCTCGGCGCCCCGCACGGCCTCTCGGAGCTCGAGCAGCGCCCCCACGGCGTCGCGCCCGAGGGGACCGGCGGGCTCGGGCTCCCTCCCCGCGAGGACCCGGAGCCAGCGCGCGACCCACTCGCCCCGGGCCCGTGCGAGCGCCGCGGCGCGCCGGTCGCTCACCGTCTGGTACGCGAGGAGGTACGCCGTCACCACGACCAGACCGAGGGCCGCGGTCGCCACACCGCCGAGCAGGATCCAGGTCAGGCCCTCGTGGTGCCCCAGGTCGCCGAGGACGACCCAGGTGAGCCAGACGAGGGGGACGGCCTCCACGGTGATCACGACCGCCACGAGCGCGGCGAAGCCGAGGTCGCCGAACCGGCGCCACACGGGGCTACCCCCTGGCCTTGAGCCAGCGCTCGACGCGCGCGAGCAGCTCGTGGGGGGAGAACGGCTTCGTCACGTAGTCGTCGGCGCCGAGCCGCAAGCCGCGGACCACGACCTCCTCCTGCCGCATCCCCGAGAGCACGAGCACCGGCGTCGACGCGCCGCCGCCCTGCCGGATCTCGCGCAGCAGGTCGAGGCCGCTCCCGTCCGGGAGGTTCAGGTCGAGCACGATCAGGTCGTAGCGCCCCTCCGCGAGCGCTCCGCGCCCGTCGGCGACGTCGCGCGCCACGCGGACCTCGTGGCCCGCCGTCTCGAGCACGTGCTCCAGCACGAGCCCCACGGTCCGGTCGTCCTCGATGGCCAGGATCGAGCCCATCTCCCCCTGCCTGGTGCGGTCTCCACCCCGCATATCGGCAGGGGGAGCCCCCCGGTTGACGGCTCAGGAACGACCGACGGGGACGGGCTCGGGAGCCGTCAGGGTCGAGAGGGCGAGGACGACCGCGACGAGGAGCAGGACGATGAGCACGAGCGCCGCGAGGCGCCGCGGATCCGCGACGTGCACGCCCACGACCCCAGTGTCCTCCCCCGCCCAGCTCACGGCAACCCGGGGGCTACAATGGCCCGTGTCGTCCTTCTTCGACAC
>BEHO01000020.1 GCA_002898915.1 bacterium HR12 | reverse complement strand
CTCCTCCTCGAACGCCTCGATGAGCCCCTCGGGGGTGTAGGCGTCCCAGTTGGAGATGGTGAGCGTCTGGTCCTCGAGCGGGGTCGCCTCGCCGCCGTCACCCCCTCCGGCGTCGCCGCCTCCGCCGCAGGCCGCGAGCGCGAGCGTGAAGGCGCCGAGCACCGCCAGCTTCCGAAGTCGACCCATCGTGCGTGTCCCCCTCCTGTGTCGGTCCCGGGGACGCTAGCGAGCCCGCAGGGCCGCGTCAATCGGTTGCCCGATGGTGGAACGCGGGGGTGCCAGGGTGGCCCGCCGAGGGGTAGAGTTCGGGCGAAGAGCGGGGCCGCTCGGCCTTCCCGCGTATCAAACCCCTTCCACGGAAAGGACCAGCCATGCCGCGTCGTGTCCTGATCATGGGAGCCGCGGGCCGCGACTTCCACAACTTCAACGTCGTGTACCGCGACGACCAGCGGTACGAGGTCGTGGCGTTCACCGCCACGCAGATCCCCTTCATCGAGGACCGCACGTACCCGCCCTCGCTCGCGGGCCCGCGGTACCCGGACGGGATCCCCATCTACGACGAGGAGGAGCTCACCCGCCTGATCCGCGAGCTGCGCGTGGACGACGTCGTCTTCGCCTACTCGGACGTGAGCCACGAGCACGTGATGCACAAGGCCTCCGAGGCGCTCGCCGCCGGCGCCAACTTCGTCCTGCTCGGGCCCGGCGAGACGATGCTCGAGGCCCAGGTCCCCGTGGTCGCGGTCTGCGCGGTGCGGACCGGCGCGGGGAAGAGCCAGACCACGCGCGCCGTGGCGAGGACCCTCCGGGAGGCCGGCAAGCGCGTCGTGGCGGTCCGCCACCCGATGCCCTACGGGGACCTCGAGGCTCAACGGGTCCAACGGTTCGCGACGCTCGAGGATCTCGACCGCTACGACACGACGATCGAGGAGCGCGAGGAGTACGAGCCCCACATCACGAGCGGCACCGTGATCTACGCCGGGGTGGACTACGGGGAGATCCTGCGGCGAGCGCAGGCCGAGTGCGACGTGCTGATCTGGGACGGGGGGAACAACGACCTCCCCTTCTATCGCCCGACGGTGCACATCGTCGTGGCCGACCCCCTCCGCGCCGGGCACGAGACGCGGTACCACCCCGGCGAGGCGAACCTTCGGATGGCCGACGTGGTCGTGATCAACAAGATGGACTCGGCCTCCATCGAGCAGGTGAACGCGCTCCTGCAGACGATCCACGACCTGAACCCGGACGCGACGGTCGTGAAGGCCAACAGCCGGGTGACCGTGGACGACCCGGGCGCGATCGCCGGCAAGCGGGTGCTCGTGGTCGAGGACGGTCCGACCCTCACCCACGGTGAGATGAAGTTCGGCGCGGGGGTCGTCGCGGC
Source organism: bacterium HR12 (assembly GCA_002898915.1). GTDB lineage: Bacteria > Actinomycetota > UBA4738 > UBA4738 > HRBIN12 > HRBIN12. The sequence continues at coordinate 8,341 of BEHO01000020.1, read as the reverse complement.
GCGCGCCCACGGCGCGGCCGAGATCGTGGACCCGCGGCCCTGGGCCATCGGGACGATCGACGAGACCTTCCGCCGCTACGACGTCGGGCCCGTCCTCCCGGCCATGGGCTACGCCGACGTCCAGCTCGAGGAGATGCGGAAGATCATCGACGCCGTCGACGCCGACGTGGTGGTGGTGGGGACGCCCATCGACCTGCGGCGCGTGATCGAGATCCGGAAACCCGCCGTCCGGGTGCGGTACGAGCTCGAGGTGCTGTCGGGGTCGCCGAGCCTCCTCGACGTGCTCGCGCCCGTGCTGGGGTGAGCCATGGAGCGCGTGGTCGTCGCCCTCGGGGGGAACGCCCTCCTGCGTCGGGGGCAGGAGGACACGTACGAGAACATGTTCGCCTCCGCCCGGGCCGCCGCGGAACGGGTGGTCGACATCGCCCAGGCGGGATGGGAGATCGTCGTCACGCACGGCAACGGACCCCAGGTCGGCCGGATCCTCCTCCAGCAGGAGGCAGCGCGCGGGTGGGCCGCGCCGATGCCGCTCGACGTCTGCGGCGCCGAGAGCCAGGGCCAGATCGGGTACCTGCTACAGGTGACGATCGGCGACGTGTTCTTCGAGCGGGGGATGGAGCGGCCGGTGGCGACCGTCCTCACGCTCACGCGGGTGCGGCCCGACGACCCCGCCTTCCGCGAGCCGACCAAGCCCATCGGCCCCTTCTACGAGGAGGAGGAGGCCAGGCGCCTGACGGAGGAGCGGGGGTGGGTCATGAAGCCCGATCCGCACGGGGGGTGGCGCCGGGTCGTTCCCTCGCCCGACCCCTACTCGATCGTGGAGGCGTCCGTGATCCGGCAGCTCGTCGCGGACGGGGTCATCGTGATCGCCGCGGGGGGCGGGGGCGTACCGGTCCTCGACGTGGGGCCCAGGCTGGTGCCGGCCGAGGGCGTGATCGACAAGGACCTCGCGGCCGCCATCCTCGCTCGCGACGTGGCGGCCCAGGTCCTGCTGATCCTCACCGACGTCCCCTCGGTCGTGCGCGGGTTCGGGACGGACCGGGCGGAGCCGATCGAGCGGATGACGGCCTCCGAGGCCCGGGCGCTGCTCGCGGCGGGGGAGTTCCCGCCGGGCTCGATGGGGCCCAAGGTGGAGGCCGCCGCGCGCTTCGTCGAGGGCGGGGGCGTCCGGGCGGCCATCGGCGATCTCGAGGACGCCTTGGGGGTCCTCGAGGGACGGAGCGGCACGAGCGTCGTGCCGGGATGACCCGGGTCCTCGTCTGGAACGTCCATCAGCTCCGCGCCGGGGTGGGACCGGTGGCCGCGGCGATCGAACGGCACCGGCCCGACCTGGTCCTCCTGAACGAGACCGGTCCACGACGGCGCCTCCGGGCCCTCGGGCGCGAGCTCGGGATGACGGTGGCGCGCGACCCGCTGTCCCCCCTGCGGCGCCGGATCCGCAACGCCGTGCTCGCCCGGTCCCCGTGGCGGATCGTCGAGCATCGGCTCCACCGGTTCGCCGACGTGCGGCGCCGGCTCAACCCCCGCGGGGCGCTCCTCGCGGTCGTGGAGGGGCCGCCGGGGAGACTCGGGGTCTGCTGCCTCCACCTCGGTCTCCACCCGCTCGAGCGGCTCCACGCGGCCCGGGAGGTGGTGGGGCTGGACCTCGCGGACCCCGCGGTGGTGGGGGGCGACCTGAACGAGCTGCCGGACGGCCGCGCGGTGGGGATCCTGCGCCGGCGCTTCGCCGACGCCTGGTCCCTGGTCGGCGAGGGGGAGGGCGCGACCTTCCCCGCGCCCGCACCGCGGGCGCGGATCGACTACCTCTTCGTCTCGGGCGGCCTGGCCGTCCGGCGGGCGTGGGTGCCGACCGACGGGTCGGTCGTTCGGGCCAGCGACCACCTGCCGCTCGTCGTGGATCTCGACGTCGCGGGGGAGGAGCGGTAGGCGGCCGCGCGGTCGGCGGCGATCCGGCGGCGTGGGTCATCCTCGACCCGGGGTTCGGGGTTCCCCGGGAAGGGGGGCGAAGAGCTGGAGCACGCGGTCGCGGACCATCTCGGCGTCGTGGTCCAGGCTGATCACGTGGTAGGAGCGGGGGCAGTCGATCAGCTCCTTCCTCGCCGACCCGAGCGCGCGGAAGACGCGACGAGGGTTCGAGCGGGGGATCACGTGGTCCGCGCCCGGGCGGAAGACGAGGGCGGGGGTCCGGACCCTCGGGAGGTCGGCCCGGGCGATCCGGAGGAACGCCGCCACCTGGAGGAGGGCGGGGACCGGGATCTCGGGGTAGGCGAGCTCGGTCACGCCCGGGCGGGCGACGTCGTCGCCGACGCCCCGCGCCGCCCGGCGGACGTGGCGGAGGAGGGGCAGGGCGAGCAGGCGCGGGTCGTAGAGGTACGGGCTGAGCAGGGCGAGCCCGTGGACGTCGCCCGGGCGCCCGGCGGCGAGGTGCACGGCGAGGGCCGCGCCGAAGGACTGTCCGACCACCACGACGCGCGCGCAGCGGGCCCGGAGCTCGTCGAGGGCCCGGTCGACCTCCGCCACCCACTCCGGCCAGGTGCGACGGGCGAGATCGGCGGGGGACGTCCCGTGCCCCGGCAGCCGGGGAAGCCGGACGGAGAGGCCGAGCGCCGCGTAGTGCGCCGCGAAGGGGCGGAGCGAGGCCGGCGACCCGGTGAAGCCGTGTACGAGCAGGACGCCCTCGGGACCGCCGTCGGCGCCGAACGGCTCCGCTCCGGCGAGGACGCGCTCGCTCACCCGCTCAGCGGTGCGCCCGACGGGCCGGGTTGATGAACAGCGTGGCGAGGACGTTGAGGGAGAACGCGCCGACCACGCCGATCAGCACGGCGAGCACGCCGGCGAAGAACCACTCCAGGAAGCCCCAGGCCGCCAGCATGCCCCCATGCTACCCGCCGGGCGGTACGACGACGAGGATCTCCGCCTCCACCCACGAGACGCCGACGCCCAGGTACTCGGCGGCGGCCTTCGACAGGTCGATGACGCGCTCCAGGCGTCCGTACGGGCCTCGGTCGTTCACGAGGACGATGGCGCAGCGGTCCCCGTGGCGCACCCGGAGGAACGTGCCCATCGGGAGCCACCGGTTCGCCGCGGTGAAGAGCGTGGGGTCGAAGATCGCGCCCATCGCCGTCGGCTGGCCGCCGAACTCCCAGCCGTACCAGGAGGCGTAGCCGCTGAAGGTCTCGCCCGTCTCGACCAGGCCCGGTGGGGTCTCGCAGGTCCTTCCCCCGGTCGGCCCGAGCAGCGCGAGGTACGGCCCCTGGTCCTCGCCCCAGGTGAGGGTCTGCAGGTCCTCCCAGCTCTCCGCCCGCGCCTCGGCGAGCGCGAGCGCGGCCCGTTCCTCGGCGAGCCACGCGGCCTCCACGCGGGCGCGCTCGGCCAAGGCCTCGGCCCGTTCCACCTCCCGCCGGAGATGGGCCAGGCTCCGTCGCAGCCGCTGCAGCTCGGGGCGCATCGCTGCCAGGCGCTCCTCGGCGAGGTCGCGGGCCGCGACGGCCGCCGCCCTGGCCCGCTCCAGCCCCCGCAGGGCTCGGGCGTCGAGGGCGATCGTCCGGGCCGTGTACTCCGCGACGGAGCCGATGTCGGCGAAGGTGGGGGCGCCGAGGAGGGCCTCGAGCGCGGCCCCCGGCCCCAGCTGGTAGGCGGTGCGCACCTCCGCCTCGAGACGCTCCTCGGCCGCGGCGAGCTCGGCCTCGGCGGCGTCCGCCGCCCGGGCGGCCTGCACGTAGGCGACGGCCGCGCGGCCGACCCGCCGCTCGAGCGCGGCGTGCCGGGCGACCAGGGCCTCGAGGCGCTGCCGCAGCCGCTCGAGCCCGACCGGGCCGGTGCCCGCCCGCGCCGGCGGCGCCGCGACCCCGACGGCGACGACGAGCGTGAGGGCGACGAGGCAACGTCCGCGCATGCCTACAATCGAGTCGACCCTCCGAGCACCACCCTTGAGCCGACGGGAGCAGCGGACGTGCAGCGCATCGGCATCCTCACGGGCGGCGGCGACTGTCCCGGCCTGAACGCCGCGATCCGCGCCGTCGTGCGGACCGCCGCCGGCCGCCACGGTTGGCGGGTGGTCGGGTTCGAGGACGGCTGGCGCGGGGTGATCGAGGGCCGCGAGCGCGAGCTCGACCGCGCCGCCGTGCAGGGGATCCTGCACAGCGGCGGGACGATCCTCGGCTCTTCAGGGGCCAACCCCTACACCGAGGGCGGCATCGAGGAGGTCCGGGCCGCGCTCGAGCGCCTCGACGGGCTCGTGGTGATCGGTGGGGACGGGACGCTCGGGGTGGCGGCCCGCCTCGCCGAGGAGGGCTACCCGGTGCTCGGGATCCCCAAGACGATCGACAACGACCTCGCCGGGACCGATCGGTGCATCGGCTTCGCCACCGCCGTGCAGGTGGCGACCGACGCGATCGACCGCCTCCACACGACCGCCGAGAGCCACGATCGCCTCATGCTCGTCGAGGTGATGGGGCGGAGCTCGGGCTGGATCGCGATCCACGCGGGCCTCGCCGGGGGCGCGGACGCGATCCTGATCCCGGAGCGACCCTTCGTGCTGGAGGAGGTGGCCGAGCACCTCCGACGGCGCCACCGCCGCGGTCACTCGTTCTCCATCGTGGTGGTGGCCGAGGGCGCGGTCCCGGCCGAGGGCACCTTCGAGCTTCCGCCCTACCCGCTGGACGAGCGGGGGTTCCCCCGGTACGGAGGGATCGCGCACGTGATCGCGCCGGAGCTCGAGCGGCGGAGCGGCTACGAGACCCGCGTGACGGTCCTCGGGCACGTCCAGCGGGGCGGGACGCCGGTCGCGGAGGACCGGATCCTCGCGACGCGTCTCGGGGAGCACGCGGTGACGCTCGCGGCGGCCGGTCGGTGGGGGAGGATGGTGGGGGTCCGAGGCGATGCGCTCACCGACGTCCCGCTCGCGGAGGCGACCCGGACCCGGTCGGTGCCGGAGGAGCTCTACCGCGTCGCCGAGGTGTTCTTCGACCACGGGAGGGGGTGGCGATGAGGATCGGCATCCTGACCGGCGGGGGCGATGTCCCCGGCCTCAACGCGTGCATCAAGGCCGTGACCCTCCGGGCCGAGGAGGAGGGCCACGAGGTCCTCGGGATCCGGCGCGGATGGGCGGGCCTGCTCGAGTGCGACCCCGACGACCCGGAGTCCGTCGCGGCGAACACGATGGAGCTCAACGCCGGGGTGGTGCGGACCATCGATCGCACGGGGGGCACGATCCTCCACACCTCGCGCACGAACCCCGCCAACGTCCGGCCGTCCGAGGAGCCGGCCTTCCTGCGCTCGGGACGCCAGGGCGACGAGGCCCGGGACCACACGCCCCACGTGCTCCGGGTGATCGAGGCGCTGAAGCTCGACGCGCTCGTGCCGATCGGGGGTGACGACACGCTCTCGTTCGCGCTCCGGCTCCACGACGAGGGCGTGCCCGTGGTGGCCATCCCGAAGACGATGGACAACGACGTCCACGGCACCGACTACTGCATCGGGTTCTCGACCGCGGTCACGCGCACCGTCATCTTCATCCACCAGCTGCGGACGAGCGCCGGCTCGCACGAGCGCCTGGCCGTGGTCGAGGTGTTCGGCCGGTACTCGGGCGAGACGTCCCTCGTCTCCGCCTACCTGGCGGGGGTGGACCGCGCGATCATCAGCGAGGTGCCGTTCGACGTGGAGAAGCTCGCGCAGCTCCTCATGGAGGACAAGCGGGCCAACCCGAGCCGCTACGCGATGATGACGATCTCCGAGGGCGCCACCATGGTCGGCGGCGAGATGGTGATGGGCGGGACCGCCGACGCGTACGGCCACCGCAAGCTCGGCGGGATCGGTCAGATCACCGGCGAGGCGCTGAAGGAGATCACGGGCGAGGGCATCATCTACCAGCAGCTCGGGTACCTGATGCGCTCGGGCAGCCCCGACTCGCTCGACCTGATGGTCGCGATCAACTACGCGGTGATGGCCGCGGACCTCGTGATCGGGCGCGAGTTCGGGCGGATGGTGGCGCTGCGGAACGGCAACTACGTGAACGTCCCGATCGGGGTCGTCCGTCAGGGCGTGAAGCGCGTGGACGTCGGGGCCCTCTACGACGTGGAGCAGTACCGGCCGAAGATCCGGCACGTGGACGGCAAGCCGATGTTCCTCTACTGAGCGGGCGCGGTCACGGGGTCGTGGGCGGCTGGATGCCGGGGATCAGTCGCTGACGACCTTCACCGTGACGCGGACGGTGTCCCGCATCCGGCCCGCCGCCGCCGAGGATCCCGTGATCCGGCAGGACTTGGTATCCCCGACCCTGGCCGTCCTCTTCACGAGGATCTCCACGCGGAGCTGCGCGTGGGCGCCGGTGGGGAGGGGCGCGCTCAGGAGGGTCCCGTCCACGACGGACGCCGTGACGTCGGTGGAGCCTCGGAAGTACCGGACGCCGAAACCTTCCGATGAGCTGCAACCCGCGAACCTGATCTGGTCGACGAGCGCTCCCTCGTTCCATGCCCGGACGTAGAAGGTGGCGGTATCGCCGACGAGGGCGGAGGCTCGGAGCGTCTGCCCGTCACCGGAGATGCCTCGACCCAGGTAGGGGCCGCGGACGCGCTGGCTGACCGCGAGGTCCGCGGCGCGGATGGGCACGCTCGCCGCGAACACGTCCGTCCAGCCGCCCCGGAAGGGGCGGACGGGGTCGCCCCAGCTCGCGTCGCTCATCCCGGTCACCACGACGGCCTGCGTCGCGAAGGCGAGGTCGGCCCCCACGTCGTTGCCCGCCCCTCCGAGGAAGGTGAGCCACGGGACGCCCCCCGCCCCGTCGACCGACGCGAGGAACGCGTCCTCCCCGCCCGCGTAGGCTCGGCGGGGCGTCCCCCAGGACGCGGTGCTCCGTCCGACCGCGAAGGCGTTCCCGGACGGGTCCACCCCGACCGCGTCCACGCGATCCCAGCCCGCGCCGCCGACGAAGGTGCTCCGGGCGAGCCCACCGTCGGTGCTCACCTCGGCGAGGAACCCGTCCGAACGAGCGGAGAACGCGCGGGCCGGCTCGCCCCACCCGGTCGAGCTCCAGCCCGCGGCGAGGATCGTCCCGTCGTCTCGGAGGGCGAGGGTGGTGGCCTCGTCGGTCCCCGCGCCGCCGAGGAAGGTCGTCCACCGGAGGGCCCCGCCGGGCTCGAGGGCGGCGAGGAGCGCGTCCCGGGCACCACCGGCGAACGGACGGACGGGTGAGCCGAAGCCGGCGGAAGCGTGTCCGGCCACGACGAACGTGTCGCCGGAGGTGGCGACGGCCGCCCCTCCGTCGTCGCCCGACCCCCCCAGGAACGTGCTCCACCGGAGGCCTCCGCCGGGGCCGAGCGCGGCGACGAGCGTATCGGTCCCGCCCGAGAACGGGGCGAGCGGGTTGCCCCAGGAGCGCGAGCTCGTGCCGACCGCGACCACGGAGGTGCCCTCCGGCGAGGGCGCGATGGCCGCCAGGCGATCACGGCCGGAGCCACCGACGAACGTGAGCGTCCGGAGCGCGCCCGTGGGGTCGAGGAAGGCGATGAACCCGTCGGCGCTCCCTCGGTGCTCCCGGACGGGGGTGCCCCACGTCGCGCCGCTCCACCCTGCGACGACGACCGTCCCGTCGGCGAGCACCGCGACGTCGGACGCGACGTCCTGTCCGGCTCCTCCCAGGAAGGTGCTCCAGAGCACCCGCCCTCCTGCGTCGAGCCGGGCGACGAAGGCGTCCGTGCCACCGCCCTCGAAGGATCGCAGCGGCGAGCCCCAGGGCGCGGCGCTCGTGCCCACGACGTAGGTCCCGCCCGTCGGCACCTTCTCGACGGCGGCGGGGTAGTCCTCACCGGGACCCCCCAGGAAGGTGTTCCAGGCGAGCCTCGGGTCCAGGAGGCGCTCGAGCGGGCCCTGGTCCGCGGCGATCCCGAGGCTCCGGGTCGGGACGCACGAGATCGCCTCCTCCACCCTGCGGCATCGGTCGGCGCCCGGCCCGCCGTCACCGCGGTCCCAGCCCTGTCCGCCGTCGAGCAGGTCGTCGCCGGCCCGGCCCCCGAGGATGTCCTCCCCACGCCCCCCCTCGAGGCGGTTCGCGCGCGGATCGCCGAGGAGGATGTCGGCGGCGGCGCTGCCGCGCACGTCCTCGATCGCGCGGAGCCGGTCGCGTCCCGTCCCCGCGCCCTCCGCGGTCCCGTCGGCGAGGTCCACGCGGACCGCCGCCGGCGATCGCGCGAAGGTGGCGACGTCCCTCCCGGGTCCGCCGGCCAGGACGTCGCCGTTCGGACCGCCGTCGAGCTCGTCGTTCGCGGGGCCCCCGCGGAGCGCATCCCCGCCCCCTCCGCCCCGGAGGGTGTCGCGCCCCGCGCCGCCGAGCAGGACGTCGGGC
>BEHO01000019.1 GCA_002898915.1 bacterium HR12 | reverse complement strand
GGGATCACCATGCCGTGATGCGGACCGTGGTCCCCCTCGCGCCGGAGGCGATCGTGAACCTCGCCGCATTCACCGACGTGGACGGCTGCGAGGCCGACCCCGCCCGCGCGTACCGCGACAACGCGCTCGGTCCGCAGAGCCTGGCGCTCGCCGCGCGGGCGTGCGACGCCGTGCTGCTCCACGTCTCCACCGACTACGTCTTCGACGGCGCGAAGGGAGCCCCGTACGACGAGCTCGACCCGCCGAACCCCCTCGGGATCTACGGGCGGAGCAAGCTCGCGGGGGAGCGGTTCGTGCGCCGGCTGGCGCCGGCGTGGTTCATCGTGCGCACCGGGTTCGTCTTCGGCGCCGGCGGGGACTTCTGCTCGGGGGCGCTCCGACGGCTGCGGGCGGGGGAGACGGTGGGCGCGCTCGCCGATCGCGTGGGGACGCCCACCTACGTCCGGCACCTCGCGGAGCGCCTCCTGCCGCTCCTGCTCACGATGCGCTTCGGGACCTACCACCTGGCCGGCCCCGAGCCGACGACGTGGTTCGCGCTGCTCGGCCGGGCTCGTGAGCTCGGCGACCTGCCGGGCCAGGTCGTGCCGCAGCGGGCGGAGGAGCTCGACCTCCCCGCCCCGCGGCCTCGGAACTCGGCCCTCGCGAGCGTGTTCCTGTCCGAGCTGGACGTGCCCCCGATGCCGCCGCTCGAGGAGGCCCTCCGGGACCTGCTCGCCCGCCTGGGCTGACCGCCGCGTGCCCGGTACACTCGGCCCCGAGCCGCGATGACCGGACGCCGACGCCCGCAGGCGTGGTCCGCCGCGCTCCTCGCCGTGGCCCTCGTGGCGGCGGCCTGCACGAGCGCACCCGCCGTCACCGACGGGGACGATCCCGCGCCCACCGCCGGCGGGAGCCCCCTCCCGCCGGGTGCCGATCCCGTGACCGAGCCCCTCCCGCCGCCCGTCGACGCGTCGGCGTTCGAGACCCTGACCCCCATCAAGCACGTCGTCTTCCTGATCAAGGAGAACCGGTCCTTCGACCACCTCTTCGGGCGGTTCCCCGGCGTGAACGGCACGCGCGTCGCGAACGACCGCGGGACGATCCGCCCTCTCACCCCCGCCGAGGACCAGCGGGCGCACGACCTCCCCCACTGCTACCAGTGCGCCGTCGCCGCCGTGAACGGCGGGCGGATGGATGGCTTCAACCAGACGGAGCCCGCGGACACCTGGGCCTTCACGCAGTTCCGGCCCCACCAGATGCCGAACTACTGGCACTGGGCCGAGCGGAACGTGCTCTTCGACAACTTCTTCGCGTCGGCGATGGGGCCGTCCTTCCCGAACCACCTGTACGCGATCGCCGCGACCGCGGGCGGCGCCCTCGACAACCCCGTGCAGACGTTCCAGGCGCTCCGCCGCCAGCAGGAGCGGGGCTTCGCGAAGTCCTGGGGCTGCGACATCGCCGAGCCCGGGGCCTACGTCGAGATCCTCGATCCCGAGGGGGACCTGGTCAAGGTGGACCCGTGCTTCGACTTCCTCACCGTGGGGGACCTGCTGAACGCCAAGGGGATCCCCTGGGCGTACTACGCGGCCACCAACACCCAGCTCGGCTACATCTGGTCGGCGTACGCGGCGATCCGTCGGTACCGCGAGAACCCCGCGATGTGGGATCGGTTCATGCGTCCGGTGGACGACCTGATCCGGGACATCCGCGCCGACCGCCTCCCCCCGGTCACCTGGATCACGCCGCGGTTCCAGCTGTCGGAGCACCCCGAGTACAACTTCTGCCACGGCGAGAACTGGACGACGGAGGTCGTGAACGCGATCATGGAGAGCCCCATGTGGGAGGACACGGCGATCTTCCTCACGTGGGACGACTACGGCGGCTTCTACGACCACGTGCCGCCGAAGGAGATCGACCCGTTCGGGTACGGCATCCGGGTGCCGCTCCTCGTGATCTCGCCCTACGCGAAGGACGGGTTCGTGAGCCACGAGGAGGGTGAGTTCTCGAGCGTGCTCCGCTTCATCGAGGACAACTGGTTCCTCACGCAGCTCACGCACCGGGACCGGCGGGCCACGCCCCTGCTCTCGGCCTTCGACTTCGACCAGGCCCCACGTCCGCCGGACCCGCGCCCCCTGCGGACCGACTGCGAGGGGCCGATCTGGTCCCCGCCGCCGCCGGATCCGCCGCGGTGAGGTTCGTACTGCAAAGCCCTTGTACTACAAGGGCCTTGTAGTATGCTGCTGGCGTGGACGCCCTGATCGATCGCGCGCAGGAACGGGCCCGGTTGGAGGCCGCGTGGGAGCGCGCCCGGAAGGGGCGGCCCCAGCTCGTCGTCGTCTGGGGACGGCGAAGGGTGGGCAAGACGTTCCTCCTCACGCACTTCCTGCGGGGCAAGCGCGGCGTCTTCTACGGCGCCACCGAGCAGGCGGAGCGGGTCGAGCTCGGTCGCCTGGCGGAGGCGGTCCGCCGCGGTCTCGGGGTGCGCGCTTCCGAGCTGCTAGGAGGTGCCTTCTCGTCGTGGGAGACGGCGCTCCGGGCCCTGGCCGCGCTCGCCGCGGAGGAGCCGCTCGTCGTGGTCCTGGACGAGGTCCCCTACCTCACCCGCTCGACGCCGGGCTTCGCCAGCATCGTTCAGGCGGTCTGGGATCACTCGGCCCCGGGGACCAAGCTGATGTTGGTGCTCACGGGCTCGGCCGTGGGGACGATGGAGCGACTGCTGGGTCCGGGGGGCGCGCTCCGGCAACGGCCCACGGAGCTGATGCGACTGGACCCCCTCGGCCCCGTGGAGGCCCGGGCCTTCCTGCCGCGCCTGCCTCCGGACGCGTTCCTCGAGGCGTACGCGGCCTGCGGCGGCTACCCGCTGCACCTCCGGAGCTGGGACGCCTCCGCGAGCACCTCGGAGAACCTGTACCGGTTGGGAGGGAGCCCGGGCGGGATCCTGCTGGAGGACGCCGCGGGGATCCTCCGGGAGGAGCTGCCGGAGACCGGAGGGTACCCGAGGATCCTGGCGGCCATCGGCCGCGGTCGGACGCGGATCTCGGAGATCGCGAACGAGGCGGCGCAGCGGGTCGAGCATCCGCTGTCCGTCCTCATCGCTTCGGGGTTCGTCCGGCGGTCGGTGCCGATCGGAGCTCCGAGGAAGGCTCGCCCGCTGTACGAGATCGCCGATCCGTACCTCGCGTTCTGGTTCGCGGTGCTCTATCCGGACCTCCCGCAGATCGAGGGGGGCCAGGGACGCGCCGTGATCCGACGCGCCTCAGGACGGTGGGCGCGCCACGTGGGGTGGGTGTTCGAGGAGGCGGCCCGGGCGCACGCCGCGCGCCTCGTGGCCCGGGGCGATCTGCCCGAGGATCTGGTCGTGGGGCGGTGGTGGGCGAGCGCGGGCGAGCCCTGCGAGGTGGACGTGCTGGGGCTGCGCGGATCCCGCACCGAGCTGCTCGGGGAGGTCCGGTGGACGACGCGCCCGCTCGGCCTGCGGGAGCTCCGTGAGCTCATCGCCAAGACCGTCCGCGTGCCCGACCCGATCGACGAGCCCCGCTACGTGCTCTGGGGTCGGAAGGGCGTGGAGGATGCCGTGCGATCGGCGGGAGCGCTGGGGTTCTCGGTGGACGACGTCCTCCGTCCGTGACGGTGGGCGGGTCGCTGCCCGTCCGCTAGGCTCGGGCGCGACCGATGAGGTCCCCGCACCGAGCCGCCCGACCCCTCGCCGCCCTCGTGGCCTCCGCCGCGCTCGCCGCCGCCTGCGTCCGCGCCGGCGGGGAGCCGCGGGACCCGGCCTCGCCTCGGCCCTCCTGGAGCCCGAGCGTGATCACCACGGGCAGCCCCGAGGCCGGGTTCGACGCCACGGCGCTCGAGACGCGGTTCCCCATCAAGCACGTCGTCTTCCTCATCAAGGAGAACCGCACGTTCGACCACCTGTTCGGCACGTTCCCGGGGGCGAACGGCGTGACGGTGGGCATGGACCACGGGGTGCCGCGCCCGCTCGTGCGCGGCACGGACGGCCGCCTCCCCGGCGACATCCCCCACTGCTACCAGTGCGCCATCGCCGCCTGGAACGGCGGGAGGATGGACGGGTTCGACCAGGGCGAGCACGGGGACTGGGCCTACACGCAGCTCCACAAGGACCAGCTCCCCAACTACTGGCGGTGGGCGAGGGAGTTCGTGCTCTTCGACAACTTCTTCGCCAGCGCCCACGGCCCCTCGTTCCCCAACCACCTGTACGCGATCGCCGCCCAGTCCGGGGGCGCTCGGGACAACCCCCGGCGGATCCCGGGCGTCACCCGCGGCTCGAACACGTTCGGGTGCGACGCGCCGCCGGAGCAGCTCGTGGAGGTCGTGGATTCCGAGGGTCGGGTGAAGAAGGTCCACCCGTGCTTCGACTTCCTCACCGAGGGGGATCTGCTGAGCCGCGCCGGCATCCCCTGGGCCTACTACGCGGCCCGGGAGGACCAGCGCGGCTACATCTGGTCGGCGTACGCGGCCATCCGCCGCTACCGGATGAACCCGGAGCGCTGGCAGCGGCACATGTTCCCCGTGGACAACGTGATCCGCGACATCCGGGAGGGCAAGCTCCCGCCGGTCACGTGGATCACGCCGCGGTTCGAGCTCTCGGAGCACCCCGAGTACAACTTCTGCCACGGCGAGAACTGGTCCACGAAGGTCATCAACGCCATCATGCGCTCGGACATGTGGCCGACGACGGCCATCTTCCTCACCTGGGACGACTACGGCGGCTTCTACGACCACGTGCCGCCGCCGCAGGTGGACGGCTTCGGCTTCGGGATCCGGGTGCCGCTCATCGTGATCTCGCCCTACGCCAAGGAGGGGAAGGTCAGCCACGAGCTCGGCGAGTTCTCGAGCGTGCTCCGCTTCATCGAGGACAACTGGGGCCTGCGGCAGCTCACGCACCGCGACCGCGAGGCCACGCCGCTCCTCTCGGCCTTCGACTTCGACCAGGAGCCCCGACCGCCCCTGCCGCTCCCGCTCCGGGACGACTGCGAGGGGCCGATCTGGAAGCCCGCGAAGTGAGGCGGCCCGCCCTCAGGCCTCGATGACCACGAGGTCGGGCGGTGTGGCCTGGAGGAAGCCGGCCCGGTCCTCCTCGACCGCGAACGTGTTGATGCAGAGCGCCAGCCCCGCGCCCTCGGGCAGGTAGAAGTTGGCCTCGTAGTTCCAGACGTCGCCGGGCAGGAAGGCCTCCTCGCCGGGGTCCGTGCCGAGCTCGTAGAACCGGTCTCCGACCCAGTCCGGAGGGAAGGCGATGCCGAGCTCGTAGCCGCCGATCCACCACTCGTCCCCGAGGAGGCCGACCTCGCGGTAGTACCGCTCCGCGGTGGCGAGGAGCTCGCGGGCGGGGAGGCCGGGCCGGAGGGTGTCGGCGACGACGGCGACGGCGTCCGTGACCCTGCGGACGGCGTCGCGGACGGCGGGGGAGGGCTCGCCGATCGAGAAGCAGCGGGCGGTGTTCGCGTGGTACCGGGCGACGACCCCGCACACGTCCACGTTCACGACGTCGCCCGGCTCGATCCGCCGCCGGCTCGCCAGCCCGTGGACGGTGGACGCGCGGTACCCCGACAGGACCGGCAGGGGGATCGCCGCGACCTCGCCGCCCGCCGCCGCCATCGCTCGGACCATCTCGCCGTAGACCTCGAGCTCGGTGACGCCGGGGGCCATCGCCGCGCGGGCGGCCGCGAGGCCGGCGTCCGCCACGCGCTGCGCCTCGCGGACCACCGCGAGCTCGCGGGGGGACTTGCGGCGCCGGACCCCGCGGGCGAGGCCGGTGGCGTCCACGACCCGCGCGCCGGCCGCCTCCAGGGCCGCATCGAGGCGGGCGGCCACGTCGGGGCGGGGGCGGTAGGCGCGGCGCTCGACCCCCACGGTGCCCCGGAGCCACCCGAGGGCCGCGAGCTCCGAGACCACGAAGTCGAGCATCTCCCAGCCGAGGCCGGGGCCGATCCGGACGTCGGACGCGACGCTCGTGAACCGGATCAGCGTGACCTCCTCGGGGTCGTCGAACTGCACGGGCTCGTCGCGGTCGACGTGGAGCGCGACGCAGGAGCCCGGCACCCAGTCCCGCGGGCCGTTCGCCTGGTACCACTCGGCCGCGTAGCCGGTGAGGTAGCACATCGACTCCGGGGTGGAGGCGATGAGGCAGTCGACGCCGGCCTCGGCCATCGCCGCGCGCGTGCGCGCCCACCGCTCGCGGTACTCCTCGAGGGGGAACGGCGCCTCCGTGGGCGGGGCGAACCGCTCCAGGTACCAGCGCTTGTTGGGTCCGGGGGGCTCGCTCACGCGCCCCCGACCTCCAGGACGAGCTTGCCGCGGACCCGCCGCTCCTCGATCCGCCGGTGGGCCTCGGCGGCGCGCTCCAGGGGGAGGATCTCCTCCACCGGCACCCGCAGCCGTCCGGCGGCGAGCTCGGCGAGGACCGCCTCGGTGGCCTCGCGGAGACGCTCGGCCGGTTCGATGGTCCCGCTGTAGGTGAGGACCGAGATCGCCTTGCGGTAGAGGGCCCGGAGGTCGAGGTCCTGGGTCGGCCCGGCCGAGACCCCGAAGAGCACGAGCCGTCCGTAGGGCTCGAGGGCCTGCAGGGCGGCGGCCGTGTACCCGTCGCCGAGGGGGTCGACGACCACGGTGGGGCGGAGCTCGGCAACGGCGCCGGCGAGGTCCGCCGCGCCGGCGACCACGACGCGCTCGGCCCCCTGCGCCTCGACGAAGGCGACCTTCCCCGGGTCCCCCGTCTGCCCCCAGGCGCGGACGCCGGCGTTCCGCAGCACCTGGAGGAGGAGCGAGCCGACCCCGCCCGCGGCCCCCAGCACGAGGACGCGGTCGGCGGGGGTCACCCGGGCGACGCGGTGGGCGAGGGCCCAGGCGGTGCCGCCGGCGATGGGGGCGGCCGCCGCCTGCGCGGGATCCACCCCCGGGGGAAGGTCCACGACGGCCTCGGCCGGGACGGCCGCCCGCTCCGCGTAGAGGCCGTCGCGGGTGACCCCCACCCCGGCCCCTCGGACCACGACCCATCGGCCGTCGACGCGCCCGACGGCCTCCGCGCCCGGCACGAAGGGCAGGGGCTGGCTCCCGCCGGCCACCGTTCCCCGGGTGACCCAGACGTCGAGCGGGTTCACCCCGGCGTAGGCGACCTCCACGAGCACCTCGCCGGGGCCCGGGACGGGCTCCGGCGCGTCCTCCACGACGAGGGGCTCCCCGAACCGGTGCAGGCGCGCGGCTCGCACGGTGCGGAAGCTACCGCACCGGGTCACCGGCCGGCGAACGCGGCGACCTCCCCGGGTAGATCCGGGCCGCGTTCTCCACCGCCACCAGGCGCGCGATCCGCTCGGCGTCGGCGGCCGAGCACCGTCCGTCGGCGATCCACGCCCCGAGGACCTCCGCGAGGCCGCGACGGAACTGGGCCGCGCCCACCAGGTACAGCTCGGTGAGGCCGAAGGCGTCGGAGGAGTACAGCTGCTTGGTGAAGGGCGCGAGCTCGAGCGCCTCCGCGAGGAGGCGCGTGGCGCTCGGGCCGAGGTACGTGATGGCCTCGCCCACGTCGAAGGAGACGTTGGGGAGCACCGCCGCGAGGTAGGCGGCCTCGCGGTGGTACGGGTAGCAGTGGAGGAAGACGACGTTCACCCCCATCCGCCCGAGCTCCTTCACGAGGTCGCTGAGGAGCGAGGGGTTGGCGAGGTGGAGGGTGAGGTCGGGATCGCCCCACCCGCTGTGGACCTGGAGGGGCATGCCGCGGTCCCGGGCGAGCTCGGCGCCCGCGTAGATGCCGAACCGGAGCAGGACGGGGTCGGTGAGGCGACCGGTGGCCGCGAGCCAGCGCTCCGCCGCTCGGACCACCTCGGCGGCCGTCGGCGGCCTGGGGTCGAAGGCGAACCCGCCCCGGTACGCGACGATCGTCTTCAGGCCCACCGCGCGCTCGCACCGCCGCTCGAGCTCCTCGCGGAAGGCGTCGGCGTAGCCCGCGGCGTCCACGCCGGAGGCCGCGACCTCCTCGGCCACGGCCTCGAGCCGCACGACCTCCGAGGCCGGGACGCCGGCGAGCTCGCCCGTGCGCTCGACCCCGGTCACCTCGCTCGACCGGTAGCCGCTGTCCACGATGAGGTGGCCGAGGCCGGCCGCGCGCAGGAGCCGTCGGTTCACCTCCTCGGCCCCGAGCTCGGCCCGCCGCTCGAGGTACCGCTCCGGGTCCGCGAGGGGCTCGAGGTCCAGGACGGGGGCGCACCACCGCCGGACCGCGAGGCCGAGGGGGGACTCGAAGTGGGAGGTCCCCGCGGGCGGGGGGTCGAACCCCTCGCTGATCAGGTCCTCGAACGCCGGCCGATCCAGGTCCCCCTCGACGAGCCCGTGGCAGTGGTGGTCGGTGAGGGGGAGATCGCGCAGGAAGGTCTCGAGCTCAGGAGACATCCGTGTACCTCGCCCAGGTCACCTCAGGGGAGCAGCTTCCGAGCAGCTTGCGGCAGTCCATGTGGGCGGAGCGCAACCGCGGGTCGCGGCCTTCAGAACGAGCCCGCCCTCGATCGGCAGGCGCAGGAGGTAGGGGAGCCTGCTGTCCTCCTGCGGGTTCCGCGCGATGGTGAAGACGCCGCCCATCCGCCCGCGCACGCTACCCGATGCTGCAGGCGGTGTCCCGGAAGGCCGCCGCGGACGACGGGCAGGTTCCTCAGGTGGGCGAAGAGCTCCCTTTCCCGACTCGTGGCGGACGCGAGACGTGCTCAGGGCGCAAGTCGGTCTGGGCGCCCGTCTATCTGATGGGCGACGACAGAGAAGACAGCGGAAGAGCTATCGGATGGGGGGCCATTACGTCTCCGATATCCGCGGCGCCAATCTCGCACCCCGCGTAATCGTCCGCGACGAGCCGAACTGAGCCCGCATCCAAGTCCTCTTGCTCTGGTGCCGCCACCGTACGGCCAATTGCTGAGAACTCAATACACGAGGCCTGGACGCGGGAGACTGGCACGGCTCAATACACCACCTTCGCGCGCTGGACGTGCGAGTGTTCCTCGTCGTCGCCGAGCCGGAAGACCGCGCTGAAGGACCACAGATCCTCCTCGGTCTCCACGAGGGTTCCGCGCAAGGGCTGCTCGACTGCCCAGGCCCGGGCTTCCTCTTCGTTCGCAAAGAGCGCCGCCTCCGGCTCCGGGTATCCGTGGTGCGTCCAGTGGGTGCCGACCCAGAGGTCCCGGACATCGTCCGGCACCGGCGCTTCAACGAGACGGATCCAGACATCGCCGACCTCCCAGCGGCCGGGAAACGGGCGAAAGATCGGGACGCGGCGCTCGGCAGCGAGGATGGCAGCCCACCGCTCGGCCTCGAAAGCGGCACGTTGCTCGTCCGCGTAGACCTCGGCCGGATACGTCATGGCCATGCCGTCTGTGAAGAGCAGCACCCAGCGGACCTCATGGGTCATCAGTAGGCCCTCCACGGTTTCGGCGCTGTGCGCTTCATCACAGCGCCGCGAGGCTAGCGATCCTTGCCGCGATCGTCAGATCACTCCCCCACGTTTCGTGGCGGCTCGACTGCGGGTGTCAGGTCACTGGAGGGCCCATACGGCGACTGCTTTCTGTAGGAGCCACTCTTGCCGCTCTTCGAATTGCTCCGGGCCGAACCCGTCGAACTTCGCGAGTAGTGCGTTGATGGGCGCAGGCGTGGACGGGCCGGCGTCTGACGGTCCGGTACGACCCTCGTACGCCCACCGCTTCTCCATGAATGGCAGATTGCCGATTTCGATGTTCACAGACGGAGGAAGGAGCGTGAGGTTAGCGATGTTGTTGACAACTTCCTCCCGTGGGAAC
>BEHO01000018.1 GCA_002898915.1 bacterium HR12 | reverse complement strand
AGGGCCAGCCACACCGCGACCGCTACCGTCCGGCCCCTGCCGTCACCCGTTCGTCCCTCGATCATGCGTCGCTCCGATCCTTCCCATCCGACCGGCGATGCGCCCGGCCGTCACCGCTGGTTTCCCCCGTTCGGGGGATGACACCTCAACGATACCCCGACGGAGCTCACGGGCCATCGGCCGAAGGGTGGGGATGGCGGGTACGACGAAGTGCCTAGGAAAGGGGGAACTTTACATAACCTGCGTTATGGGCATACCTGCCGGGAGGCGGCTCGCCCGGACCGCCCCGCGTGGGTCGCGCGAGCGAGGCGACCCCTCGGGCGAGGACGCGCTAGGCACGGCGGAGGCGATCCCGGAGGCCCCACAGCGCGACGAGGTACAGCGCCTCGAGGACGATGCGGCGGGAGATCTTGGAACGACCGTACGCGCGCTCGCGGAACGTGATGGGCGTCTCGGTGACCTGGAACCCCTCCCGCCAGGCCCGATAGGCGAGTTCGACCTGGAAGGCGTAGCCGTCGGACCGGAGGGGCCGCCGCAGGACCCGCTCGAGCGCGGACCGGCGGAACGCCCGGAACCCGCTGGTCGCGTCGTGGACGGGCAGTCCGAGCATGAGGCGGGCGTACAGGTTCCCGGCGCGGGAGAGGAGGAGGCGCGCCCGGCTCCAGTTCGTGACGCCCCCGCCCGGCACGTAGCGGCTTCCGATCACGAGGTGGGCCCGACCGACGGCCTCGAGGAGACCGGGAAGGTCCTCGGGCCGGTGCGAGAGGTCCGCGTCCATCTCCACGATCACGTCGTAGCCGTCGCGGAGGGCGACGGCGAAGCCGTCCAGGTAGGCGCTCGCCAGGCCGGCCTTGGCGGGGCGCTCGAGCAGGCGCACCCGCGGCTCCCCCGCGGCTCGGGCCCGCACGACCTCCCCCGTGCCGTCCGGGGAGCCGTCGTCGACGACGAGGACCTCCACCCCCTGCGGCAGCGCCAGGAGCCCGTCGAGGACGTCCCCGATCGTCTCGCGCTCCTCGTAGGTGGGGAGGACGACGAGGATCCGGGGTCGATCGGGCAGGGCCTCGGCGGGTACCCGCGAGGGCCGGTCCCGGCGGGGCAGCGCGAACGCGAGCAGCGCCAGGGCGCCGGAGACCCACACGGCCCAGTCGCCGAACCGCACGTACGGCGTCGCCCCCCGCGCCGGCCGGATGGTGGCCCGGGTGATCGCCGGCTCGAACAGGCCCGCCCGCGCCACCACCTCGCCGTCCGGGGCGACCACGGCGGAGATGCCGGAGACCGCCGCGTGGACGATCCAGCGACCGGTCTCCACCGCGCGCAGCCGGCTCATCACGAGGTGTTGCCGAGAGGCGGCGGTCATCCCGTACGAGGCGTTGTTCGTGGTGAGCACGAGGAACGCCGCTCCCTGTCGCACCATCGCCCGGGGGATCTCGGGGAAGGTGTTCTCGTAGCAGATCGGCGTCCCGAAGGCCGGCAGGCCCGGGGCCCGCAGGGGCGCCGTCCGCTCCCCCGGCACCCGGTCCACCGGGATCTGGTCGATCGCGTCGATCCAGTCGAGGCGCGAGCGCCAGGGCACGTACTCGCCGAAGGGGACGAGCTTCACCTTGTCGTACCGCCCCAGGTACCTCCCCGCGCCGTCGTACAGGAGGGCGCTCGTGTGCTGGCTCCCGTCGGGGTCGTCCACGACCGCCCCGATCAGCGTCGGCGCGCCGACGCTCGCCACGGCCGCCCGGACCGCGGCCATCGTGGCGGGATCCCCGGTCGCCCCGGGATCGAGCGCCCCCTCCCCCCACACGACGAGGTCGGGCGGGTCCTCGGCGAGCCGGCGGTGCAGCGCGACGTTCATGGCGGCCACCGCTCGGTCCTCCTCGTCCGGCGGCAGCCCCCGAGCCTCCCGGACGTCCACCTGGATCGCGGCGACCTCGATGGGGCGGCCGGCGGGCGAGGCGAGCGGGATGAGCGCGGGGCCGAGGGCGAGGGTCGCGGCGACCCCGAGGAGGGCGAGGGCGCTCCTCGGGCTGCGACGCGCGCGCTCCAGGGCGGTGAGCAGCAGCGCGGCGACGGCCATCACGACGAACGAGATCGCGAAGACGCCCCCGACGGAGGCGAGCCGGAGCAGGGCCGGGTTGCCCGTCTGCGTGCTCCCGAGCTGCCCCCACGCGAACCCGCCGAGCGGCCAGTGTCCGCGCAGGAACTCGAGCACCGTCCACAGCCCGGCGACCCCGAGGGAGGAGACGATCGGGCGCTCCTCGCGCCAGACCGACGGCACGAGGGCCCCGAAGGCCGCGACGAACAGGGCCGAGGCGAGCACGAGGGCGCCGAAGGCGAGCTCCCCGAACAGGAGGATCCAGGAGAGGATCAGCCCGAACGCCGCGACGCCGAAGGCGAGGCCGAGCAGGAACCCCCGCCGCGGTCGCGCCGACCGGACCACGGCGAGCAGCGGCACGGGCGCGAGGAACGCGGCCCAGCCCGCATCCACGGGCGGGAGCGCGAGCGACAGCGCGGCCCCCGCGGACGCGCAGAGGACGAGCTCGGCCCCGAGGCCGAGCCGACGGATCAGGCGCAGTCCCGGCAGAGCATCTTCGCCTTGTCCTTGAGCTGGCTCCGATGCTTCACCAGGTGGCACTTGCTGCATGTGAACTCGTTGGACCGGGGCGGCTCGACCTTCACCGCGAGGGTGTCGTCGGTGATCTCCTCCGGCGAGAGCGCGAGCAGCGTCTCCTCGACGTCCGGCTCGGCCTCGCGAGCCTCCTGACGGACGAGGAGCTCCTGGATGGACTCGACGTCCTCCGTCTCCGGAGGCTCGGCCACCACGGCCGGCTCCTCCTCGAGGTCGGGCTCCCCGATCTCCTCCTCGAGCTCGTCGTCGAGCGTCTCGTCGATGTCTTCCACGTTCATCCCCTCGTTGGAGCGCCGGCGCATTCTACAGCCGGTGACGGAGACCGCAACCCCATCCGACGGGGAGATCGCGATCGGCCGCCGTGGGCGCGGGCCGCTCTGGGGGGAGAGGAGAGAGGACCCAAGAGACCTTTGGGGCCGCAGCGCCGGGGCGCCACGTTCTCTACTCAGCCTCTTGGGTCCTCCTGGCGCCGCCGCCGGAGCGGCCGCGCACCTGCACGCTACGACCGCTCGGCGACGGTGTCAAACCAGCAGGTCCGAGCCCTCGCGGCGGTCAGCTCACGTGGACCTCGCGGCCCAGCGAGACGGTGAGGAGCGGGCGCAGTCCCTCGAGGGACACCCCCGGGTCGAGCGGGTCGGCCGGGTAGGCGACGAGATCGGCGTGGGCGCCCGGCTCGAGCGCGCCCTTCTTCCCCTCCTGGTGCGCGAGGCGGGCGCCGCCGATCGTGTGGGCCCGGACCGCCTCCTCCCGCAGGAGCCGCTCCGACGGCTCGTGATGGCCCTCGAAGGCGGCGATGGCGGCCATCGGGTCGATGGTGACGATCGGCGAGTCGGAGCCCGCCCCCATCTCCATCCCTCGCGTGAGGATGCTGCGGAACGGGTTCATGGCTCCGGCGCGTTCGGCCCCGAGGGCCTGCTCGTAGAGCCCGCCGGGGCCGCCCCAGGCCGCGTCGAAGGAGGGCTGGACCGAGAGGGCCAGCCCCAGCATGGCGGCCCGCTCCAGCAGGTCGGGGTCCAGCATCTCCGCGTGCTCGATCCGATGACGGCGGGCTCGGAAGTGCCGCCGCCCGCGGGAGTCGAGCGCGCGGTACACCGCCTCCCAGGCCTCGATCACGGCGGCGAGGGCGGCGTCGCCGATCGCGTGGACGCCGACCTGCAGGCCCGCGAGGTGCCCATCGCGGAGGAAGGTCGCGAGCTCCTCCCCCGCGAGGAACGCCGTCCCCCGGTGTCCGGCGTCGCGGTACGGCTCGCGGAGCCAGGCGGTCCGGGCGCCGATCGAGCCGTCCACGGGCAGGTCGCCCCCGACGCGAGGCAGGCCGAGCTCGATGGCTCGGCCGACGTCGGTCGTGACGGGGTACGGGACGACGTCGACCGGCAGGCGCTCGCGCTGCGCGAGCAGCACCTCCAGCTCCCCCATCCCCCGCTGGTCGATCATGGACATCTCGTGGACGCAGGTCACCCCGTGGGAGGCCGCGAGGGCCGCCGCCGAGAGCTGGAGCGCCCCCAGGTCGTGGCGGGACAGGTTGACGGTGAACCAGCGCTGGAGCGCGACGTTCGCCTCCCCCCGCACCACGCCGGTCGGCTCCCCCGCCGGATCCCGCTCGACCCCGGGGAGGGCCAGGGCCCCCGAGAGGACGAGCGCCGGCGAGTTCGCCAGGCTCAGGTGCCCGTCGGCCCGGACCGCCGCCAGGGGCCGATCGGTGAGGGCGTCCAGCTCCGCTCGCGTGGGCGGCTCGCGCAGGTCCCACGCCGACTCGTCCCAGCCGTGGACGAGGGTGGGACCGGTCCGACGGGCGAGGACCCCCCGGAGGGCCTCGAGCAGCTCAGGGACGGAGCGCGCCCGGCCCACCTCGGGCGCCTGCTGATGGATCCCCGTCCCGGTCAGGTGGACGTGCGCGTCGACGAACCCGGGGAGGATCGTGGCGCCGGGGAGCTCGACCACGCGATCGGCCGACGGCGGGTCCCCGACCCCGACGCGCTCCACGTGGCGGCCGTCCACGAGCACCCACTCCCCCGTCGCGGGATGGGCGAGGGTGTGGACCCGCGAAGCCCGGTACAGCGTCCGCACGGCCGCAGCCTATCGAGCGGCGCTGGGCCCGGCATGGGTCGGGACCCTGGAGAGACCTCCCGCCCCGCGGATCGAGCCGGGATCGACCACGATCCTCGTCTTCGAGGGCGCCAGCGCGAGCCCCAGGTCGCCCAGGGTCTCGGCGACGGTGGCGAGGGCCGCCCGCGCCCCCTCGATGTCGCGCGCGAAGACGATCACGTCGTCCACCCACCGGACGTGCCGCCATCCCCCGCCGGCCAGCGCCCGATCCACCCGCAGCAGCACGGCGTTCGCGAGGACCGCGGAGGGCTCCGGCCCCACGGGCAGCCCGCGGACGCCGGCCGCCGAGAAGCGTTCCAGGACCCCGAGGATCGATCCGATGCGCCCCGGCCGACATCCGAGGTCGGCGAGGGCGGCGCCGATCACCTCGGGCCGGATCGACCCGTAGCAGTCCCGGACGTCCGCCATCAGGGCGCACGCCGCCCCGACCGCCCCCTCGCGCACCCGGCGGCGGAACCGCGCCCTCGCCACCGGGAAGGGCTCGAGCTCGATGGCGGCGGGATCCCGGTGCACCGCCACCACCCGATTGGCGAGGACCGTCCGGGGCAACGCGGCCTCCCCGACGGGGACGACCGGCGCCACCGCGGCCGCGTACGCGGCGGCCAGCGCGGGGTGCGGCACCGCCAGCCAGCGCACGCCGTCCCGCTTGGGCTCCGGCCGGAGCCGCACCGACGCGTCCTCGGGCACCGCACCCCTCCCCCCCGGCCCGGGGGAGGGTGGGCCGCTCGACGACGGCCGATGTTCGCACCCGCGGAGCCGTGCCCGCAATCGCCCGACCGGCGGGTCGCCGCCTCGGCCGGGGCCGCGCGCGGGTAGGATGCCGGCGTGCTCGACGAGCGGGACCTCGCGATCCTCGCCGCCCTGCAGGAGGACGCCCGGGCGACCTATGCCGACATCGGCCGCCGCGTCGGCCTCTCCCCCTCGTCGGTGCACGAACGCGTCCGCAAGCTGGAGCATGCCGGGGTGATCCGCGCCTACCGCGCGGAGGTCGACCCCCACGCGCTCGGCCTCGACGTCACCGCCTTGATCGCCGTGACGCCCCTCGACCCGAGCGCCCCGGACGACCTCCCCGAGCGTGTGGAGGCCTTCCCGGAGGTCGAGGACTGCTACAGCGTGGCCGGCGAGGCCAGCTACGTGCTCAAGGTCCGCACGCGGACGCCCGAGCGCCTGGAGGACCTGATCCGCCGGCTGCGCGAGAAGGCCGGCGTCCAGACCCGGACCACCGTGGTGCTCTCGATCCCGTTCGAGGGTCGACCCGTGCGGCCTCAGCCGCCCGAGCCCCCCTCCCCCACCAGGTCGACGAAGCGGGCGTAGGCCGCCCGGTACTCCCGCCACGCCCTCGCCAGACGCCCGCGCGGGTCGAGCTGCCGCAGCGTGGTCGGATGGAGGCGGTACCGACCTCCGAGGCCCGGGGCTGGCGCCGCCTCGAGCCCGAGCTCCCCGAGGAGCGGGTCGAGGGCGCGCGCGACGAGGGAGAGCGCGATCCAGATCCGGTTGGCCGGATCGTCGAGACGCCCGGGCCCCGGCAGCGCGCGTCGGCGCCGAGCCAGCACGCGCGCGAGCCACGACCGGCCGAGGTCGCTCCCCACCCCCTCGGCGGGCGGCGCCTCGCGGAGGGTCATGGGCGAGAGCCACACGTCGGGGTCGGCCAGCCGCTCCCGCATGGCGGCCACGCCTCGGGAGAGCGCTCCCTCGCCCGCCGCCCGGAGCGCGCGGCGCGTGGGCTCCGGCACGGCGGCGCCGGCCAGGAGCGCGTGGAACCGGCCCCGGACCGCCTCCGCCACCACCTCGGCCGCCAGCTCGGTGAAGCGCGCGGCCGCGGCGAGGACCTCGTCACGGGCCGCCATCGCCCGCTCCGCACGATCCGCCGCCATCGCATCCAACCTACCTGCCTGGGCGTTCGCCCGCCTGCGGGGTATCCTGCCGACCATCCCCGACGGCCGGAGGATCCCATGGAGCAGTACCGACGGTACGGCAGGTGGGCCAAGCGAGCCGCCCTGGTCCTCGCCGCCTACGTGGGCATCGCCTACCTCTTCATGGGCGTCAGCCCGAAGGACGCCCTCCTGCACCCCGGGGTGACGCTCGCCCAGTACCGGGGGCTCGTGATCTACCTCCTGTTCATCATGTCCTTCGTCATCCTCCAGTTCGTGGCGATGTTCTGGTTCCTCGCCCGGGGGAACACGTACGTGATCTACCCCGGCGAGTACGACATCACCTTCGAGGACGTCCGGGGGCAGCCGGCGGCGGTCGAGGCGACGAAGGAGGTCCTCCGCCTCTTCCAGGGGTTCAAGGACTTCAAGCAGATGGGCGGGTACCCGCCCCACGGGATCCTCTTCGAAGGCCCGCCCGGGACCGGGAAGACCCTCCTGGCGAAGGCCATCGCCGGGTCGACCCGGGTGCCGTTCCTCTACGCGTCCGGGTCCGGCTTCGCCAACATGTTCCTCGGGATCCCCCAGCTCAAGATGCGCCGCCTCTTCTCCAAGGCTCGGGCCATGTCGGACAAGTACGGCGGCGCGGTGATCTTCGTCGACGAGCTGGACGCGATCGGCATGAGCCGCGGTCTCGTGGCGGATCGCGCGAGCGACGACCGCGGACCCGACCGCGTCGTCGTGGGCGGGCTCTGGGGAGGCGGCGGGCTCGGCGTGATCAACGAGCTCCTCGTCCAGATGGACGGGCTGGTCGTGCCCCGGGGGATCTGGCGGCACGTGCGGCGCATCCTCTTCCGCGCCAAGCCGAAGGTCCCCTTCTACAACATCATGGTCATCGGGGCCACGAACCGCGCCTCGACGTTGGACCCGGCCTTGCTCCGCCCGGGCCGGTTCGACCGCAAGATCCACGTCGGCCTGCCCGACCACGAGGGTCGGCGCGACATCGCCAAGTACTACCTCGCCAAGGTCCGCCACGAGCCCATCGACGTGGACCGGTTGGCCCGCATGACCGTCGGGTACTCCCCGGCGATGATCAAGAACATCGTGAACGAGGCGCTGATCTTCGCCCTCCAGGACGGACGGGACGCCCTGCGCTGGGACGACCTCTGGCAGGCCAAGCTGGCCGAGGAGGTCGGCCTGAAGCAGCCCGTCACCTACACCGAGCGCGAGCGGCAGATGGTCGCCGTCCACGAGGCGGCGCACGCCGTCGCCTCCTACACGCTGGAGCGGGGCGAGCGGCAGATCCAGGTCATCACGATCCAGAAGCGCGAGGGCGCGCTCGGCCTCGTCCACGGCCAGGACGTGGAGGACCGGTACCTCCGCACCCAGAAGGAGATCCTGGCGCGCATCCAGGTCTCCCTCGCCGGGCTCGTGGCCGAGGAGATGTGGTTCGGGCAGACCACGACCGGCCCCTCGAGCGACCTCGAGGCCGCCACGTGGAACGCGGCGGCCTACGTCGGCATCTACGGGATGGGCCGCAGCCTCGTCTCCGCCGGTGTGCTCGCCAACCCCCTGGCCGGCGAGAGTCCCATCAAGGCGGTCCTCGCGGACCCCGAGCGGCGCAAGGAGGTCGACGAGCTCCTCGAGGACTCGCGGCGCCGGGTGCGGGCGCTCCTGGAGCGCAAGCGCCACGTCGTCGAGGGCATCCGCGACGCCCTCCTCGAGCGCGAGGAGCTGATCGGCGACGAGATCGAGGCCCTCATGGCGGAGCTCGGCGAGCGCGAGCCGCTCGAGCTCCCCCTCGGGGCGCCCGAGGGGAACGGGCAGCGCGGCGGCGAGCCGGTGGCGCCGCCCCGACCCGACGTTCCCTGAGGGGCTGGATCGCCCACCGCCGCTAGACTTGGTCTGCGTGCGCCTGTACAACACCCTGACCCGTGCCGTCGAGGAGGTCGTCCCTCTGGACGACCGCCACGTGCGCATGTACACGTGCGGCCCCACGGTCTACCGCTACGCCCACATCGGGAACCTGCGGACGTTCCTCCTCGCGGACCTGGTGCGCCGGGCCCTCGAGTTCGAGGGGTACCGGGTCACGCAGGTGGTCAACATCACCGACGTCGGGCACATGACCGACGAGTCCTCCACGCAGGCCGTCGACAAGATGCTCCTCGCCGCCGAGGACGAGGGTCTCTCGCCGCAGGAGATCGCGGAGAAGTACACGCAGGCCTTCCTCGAGGACACGGCGAAGGTCGGGATCCAGCCCGCCCACGTCTACCCGAAGGCGACGGAGCACATCCCGGAGATGCTGGAGCTCACCGAGCGCCTCCTGGAGCGCGGCCACGCCTACGAGGTGGGCGGGAACGTCTACTTCGACGTCCAGTCCTTCCCCGAGTACGGGAAGCTCTCCGGCAACACCCTGGAGCAGCTCCGGGCGGGGTACCGGCAGGACCTGGAGATCGATCCGAACAAGCGCTTCCACGCGGACTTCGCCCTGTGGAAGAAGGCGGGGCCGGGACGCCTCATGAAGTGGGAGAGCCCGTGGGGCGAGGGGTTCCCCGGATGGCACATCGAGTGCTCGGCGATGTCCATGAAGTACCTGGGTGAGCGCTTCGACATCCACACCGGTGGGGTGGACCTGATCTTCCCCCACCACGAGGACGAGATCGCGCAGTCCGAGGGGGCCACCGGGCACCAGGTCGTCTCCCTCTGGGTCCACGGCGGCCACCTGCGGATGGTCGGCCAGAAGATGGCGAAGTCGGCCGGGAACATCCTCCGGATCACCGATCTCGAGGCCGCCGGCTACGACCCCCTGTCCTTCCGCTACCTCACGTTCCAGAGCCGGTACCGGAGCGAGATGGACTTCTCGGAGGAGGCCATGCGCGCCGCCGACCACCACGTCAAGCGGCTGCGCCAGCGCGTGGCGGAGTGGGGTCCGCCGGCCGAGAGCCTCTCCGAGGCCGCGCTGGCCTTCGACCGCCGGTTCCGCGAGGCGGTGCGCGACGATCTGAACATGCCGCAGGCGCTCGTGGTGCTGAACGAGGCGGCGTCCTCCGATCTTCCGCCGTCCGAGAAGACGGCCCTCCTGCTCTCCTGGGACCGCGTGCTCGGCCTGGATCTCGGCCGGACCGCCCGGGAGCGGTGGGAGCCGCCCGAGGAGGTCCGGGCCTTGATCGCCGAGCGCGACGCGGCGCGGGCGGCCAAGGACTTCGCGCGGGC
>BEHO01000017.1 GCA_002898915.1 bacterium HR12 | reverse complement strand
CGCGTCGCCCCCGCGTGCTTCTGGACGTTCGTGATGGCCTCCTGCGCGATGCGGAAGAGGGTCGTTCGGAGCTCGGGGGGTGGCTCGACCTCCAGCCGGTCCTCCAGCTCGACGGCGGGCCCCGGACGCCCCCACGGATGTTCCAGGTACTCCCTGAGCGCGGCGACGAGCCCCTTGCGATCCAGGGCCGGCGGACGCAGCTCGAACAGCAGGTGGCGCAGCCGCTCGACGGCGTCGGACAGCGCCTCGTGCAGCGCCTCGGCCTCCGACCGCAGCTCGGGATCCGAGATGCGCTGCGCGAGCGCCTGGGCCCGCAGGTCCGCGGCGGAGACCACCTGGATCGTGTCGTCGTGGATGTCGGCGGCGATCCGACGACGCTCCTCCTCCTGGGCCTCCTCGAGCCTCGCGGCGAGCCGCCGCCGATCCTCCATCGTCCGGCGCAGGATCTCCAGGCTCCTCTGGAGCTTCTCCTCGGCGCGCTTCCGGTCGGTGATGTCGAGCATGACGCCCCGCCAGTACGCCGGTCGACCGGTGGCATCCCGCACCAGGACCGCCTCGTCCCGGATCCAGACCTCGCGGCCGTCGGCGGCGATGAGCCGGTACTCCGCGCGGAAGGGTTCCCCGGTCTCGTTGGACCTGCGGTGCAGCGCGAGGACCCGCTCCCGGTCCTCCTCGTGCAGTCGCGCCACCCAGAGGTTCGGCTCTTCGCGCCACTGCTCGACGGTGAAGCCCAGGATCTCCTCGACCTGAGGGCTCGTGTAGATGTTCGAGGAGACGTCGTCGACGGCGTCGACGTAGAGGATCGCCGGGATCCCCTCGACGAGGCGCCGGTACGTCTCCTGCGCCTCCCGCAGTCCGAGCACGAACTCCGCGGGGATATCGCTCATCCTCACAGCTTGTAGCCGAACCGCCGGAGCAGCGCCTTGCGCTCCGCCACGTCCTCCTCGGTCTCCACGCCGAGGGGCGAGGCCCCGTCCACCACGCCGAGGATCGCGCGGCCCTGCTCGGTCTCGGCCACGATGACCTCGAGCGGGTTCGCCGTGGCGCAGAAGATGCGGCACACCTCCGGCACGGCCTTGATCGCGTTCAGGACGTTGATCGGGAAACCCTCGCGGAGCGCGATCACGAAGCTGTGCCCCGCGCCGATGGCCCGCGCGTTGCGCACCGCGATGTCGATCAGCTCCTGCTCGTTGCCGCTCCAGCGGACGAGGCGCGGCCCGCTCGCCTCGCAGAAGGCGATGCCGAACCGCAGGCCCGGCACCGCGCCGACCAGCGCCTCATGGAGGTCCTCCACGGTCTTGATGAAGTGGGACTGCCCGAGGATGACGTTCAGGTCCTCGGGCTTGTCGAAGCGGACGCTCGAGATCTCCATGGCACCTGCCTCCGAGCTCCCATCACAGGGCCCCGAGTCGGGAGACTAGCCCGGCGAACAGCGCGATGCGAGGAACCACGCTCTCGAGGTCGATCCACTCGCGGGGACCGTGGTCGTCCCCGCCGACGGGCCCGAGACCGTCGAGGGTCGGCACGCCGGCCGCCGAGGTCGTGTTGGCGTCGGAGGCGCCCCCGGTCGCCGCGTCGTGGAGCTCGAAGCCGAGGTCGGCCGCGACCCGCGCGGCGAGGGCGGCGAGCCTCGCGCCCCCCTCCCGCTTCTCCATCGGACGGTGCCACGCGCCCACCCGCCAGGTGGCGGTCACGTCGGGGACCGTGTGCTCGGACGCGATGCGCTCCACCTCGGCCTCCACGGCCCGGAGCGTCTCCTCCTCCGGGGACCGCACGTCCACCTCGAGCACGCACCGCTCGGGAACGACGTTCGTCCGGGTGCCGCCGTGGATCACGCCGACGTTCACCGTCACCCCCGGCCAGCGGCCGTTCAGCGCCTGGAGCGCGAGGGTCTTGTGGGCGGCCTCGAGGATCGCGCTCCGCCCGCGCTCCGGCTCCACGCCCGCGTGGGCCGCCCGCCCCACGATCTCGATCCGGAAGTCGGAGACCCCCTTGCGAGCCGAGACGACGTCGCCGTTCTCCCGCCCGCTCTCCAGGACCAGGGCGACGTCGGCCTCCCTCGCCAGCTCCGCGATGTACGCGCGCGAGAAGGGCGAGCCGATCTCCTCGTCCGGGTTGTTCACGTAGGTGATGCGGCCGAAGCCGTCGAACCCGGCCTCCTGGAGGACCTCGATCGCGACGAACCCCAGGAGCAGCCCGCCCTTCATGTCGGAGACCCCGGGACCCAGGGCGCGCGATCCCTCGATCCGGAAGGGCCGCTCGGCGGCGGTGCCGGGCTCGAAGACGGTGTCGGTGTGACCGATCATCAGCACGCGGGGTCCCCCCGACCCCTCCAGGCGCCCGATGAGGAGGTCGCCGAGCTGCGGCTCCCCCTCGGCCGGCCGATGCGGGATGCGCTCGACCGACCAGCCGTGCGATCGGAAGCGCGCCTAGCAGACGTCCACCACCCGGTTCACACCCTCGGGCGTGTAGGAGCCGGAGTCGATGTTCACGAGCTCCCGGAGCGCCTCCACGTACCCGTCGTAGCGTCGCGCCGCGAGCTCCCGCAGCACCTCGACACGCACCGGTCCATCGTCCATCGGTCCTCTCCTCGTCTCGGGTCCGCCCGGCCGTCCCGCCGGGCCGGGGCCATGGTATCGGCGCGCCGCGGGCCGCCACCGGATAGCATCCGCCGCGAGATGCGAGCCCGGGATGAGCGAGGCCTCCTCTGGCGCCTGTGCTCGCGGCTGGTGTGGGCGGGCCTCCGTCTCGCGTTCCGGCTCCGCACCGCCGGGACCTCGTTCGTGCCGTCCTCGGGCCCCGCCGTCCTGGCCGCCAACCACGTGAGCGCCCTCGACGGGGTCGCCCTCGCGGCCGTCGTGAGCGAGCGCCGACGCCGCGTCGTCCGGTTCCTCGTCGCCGCCGAGTTCTTCCGCCGTCGGGCCGTGGGCTGGGCCCTGCGCCGGTTCCGCCAGATCCCCGTTCGCCGAGGGGCCCGTGACGTCGGCGCCCTCGAGGAGGCCGTCTCGACGGTGCGCCGCGGAGCGCTCGCCGGGATCTTCCCGGAGGGCACCGTCAACCCGGGCGCGGGCCTGCTGCCCGGCCGACCGGGCGTCGCCAGGATCGCGCTCGCCGCCCACGTCCCCGTCCTCCCCGTCGGGATCTGGGGGACCCAGCTCCGGTGGCCCCGCTCCGGTCTCCACCTGCGGCGACCCTGGCGGCCGCCCCTCTCCGTGGTGGTCGGGCCCCCGATCGAGCCGCAGGGCGACCCGACCGTCGAGGCCGACGTGGCGGCCTTCGTCGGGCGGGTCATGGACGGGATCGCCCGACAGGTCGAGGCGGCTCGAGCGCTGGCGGAGGCGCGATGACCGAGCGCGGGCGTCGGTACCGACGGCGGCTCCTGTTCCTCCTGGCGAGCGCCACCTTCTTCGAGGGCTACGACACGTTCGTGCTCTCCTTCGTCCTCGCCCTGGTCCTCGTCGACCTCGGGGGAACGGAGGCCGAGGCGGGATGGATCCGGGCCGTCGTCGGCCTCGGCGCCGTCGCCGCGTTCGTCCTCTCGGCCCAGGCCGACCGGATCGGGAGGCGGCGCCTGCTGCTCCTCACGATCGCCGGGTACACCGTCTCGGCCGGGCTCACGGCCCTCTCCCCCAACCTCGTCTCCCTCGCCGCCGCCCAGTTCGCCGCCCAGGTGTTCCTCGGCGCCGAATGGGCCGTCGCGATCACGATCGTCGTCGAGGACTTCCCGGCGGCGGAGCGCGGCCGGGCCCTCGGCATCGTCACCGCCATGAACACGCTCGGGGGCATCGCCGTCGGCGTGCTCGCGTTCCTCGGTCTGCAGTCCACGCCGCTCTCGTGGCGGGCCTTCTACGTGGTGGCGCTCCTCCCGCTCATCCTCATCGCCGTCGGCCGACGGACGATGCGCGAGACGGAGCGCTTCGAGGCCGTCCGCGCGGACCCCGCGAGCGCGCGGCTCGACCACACGAGCCTGTGGGAGCCGTGGAGGCGGCCGTACCGAGCCACCGTCCTCGCCGTCGGGCTCCTCACGTTCTTCCGTCACGCCGCGGTGGCCGCGGCCGCCTTCTGGTGGGCCTACTACGCGCAGCAGGAGGCGGGGATGTCCGTCGCCCTCTCCGGGCTGTACCTGGCGGTGGCGGGGGTGCTCGGCGCGGTGGGCTTCGTCGTCGCCGGGCGCCTCATGGACCGGATCGGACGGCGCCCGGCCTTCGTCGCGTACATGCTCGGCACGCTCGCCTTCGGGACCCTCCTGTTCCAGGTGTCCTCCCCCGCGCTCATGCTCCCGGTGCTGTGCGCGGCCATCTTCTTCGGCCTCGGCTCGGTCGCGATGACCTCGGCCTTCTCCACCGAGCCGTACCCGACGTACGTGCGGAGCCGGGCCGCGGCGTGGTGCCGGAACGCCTTCGAGGTCCCCGGCGGGATCGTCGGGCCGCTCGCGGTCGGCCTCCTCGGCGACCACGTGAGCGGGCCGGTGGGGAACATCGGCGACGCGACGAGCCTCGCCATCCTGGCGCTCATCCCGCCCACGATCCTGCTCTGCCTCCGGCACGTGCCGGAGACGGTCGGCTCGGACCTCGCGCGGCTCGATCGGCTCGCGGCGGAGGAGGCACCGCGGTGAGGCGCGCGGTCCTCGCGGTGGCCCTCGCGGCCGCGTTCCTCCCGGCCTGTGCCGGGGCCGACCGCCCCGAAGGGGTGGTCGAGCGGTGGCTCGCCTCCTTGAACCAAGGGGCCGCGGGGCGCCCGGATCGCTACGCGCCGAGCGCCCTCTCCGACGCCATCCTGCCGGGCTGGCGAGACCTCGACCCCGGCGGGCTCGACGCGATCGAGGTCGGCCGGGGGACCGGGGGGAGCCGTGCGGCCGTCCCCCTCCGGGTCGCGCGGCTCGACGGGAGCGAGCTCCGCGCGACGGCGATCGTCCGTCGGACGCCCCTCGGTTGGCGGGTCGTCGACCTCGCGCCGGCCCGGCCCGACCTGCCCCTCCCCTCCGAGGGGGGTCCGCCGATCGCCGCCGCCGCCGCGGCCTGGTGGCTCGGCGCGCTCGGCCTCGCCCTGGCCTTCGGGCTCGCGTCCGAGATCCTGATGGGTCTGCTGCGGCGCCGCTGAGGCCGCGCTCAGGCCGCGGCCGAGCGCTGCGTGATGCGGGCCCGCACCAGCGCGGCCTCCAGGTCCCGCACGTCGAGCTCGGCGAGGGAGGCCAGCCGCCGGAGCGTCGCGACATCCCGGACGGGCAGGCCGAGCGCCGCCGCGGCCTGCGCCGCCCGCTCGTCCAGCGGCGGATCCGCCCCCGGCCAGACCCCGCGCAGCTCGCGGAGGAAGAGCCGGACCGTGGTCGGACCCCAGCCCGGCAGGTCGTCGAGGGACGCCTCGAGGGCCCGGGGATCGCGCACCGCCTTCAGCGCCGAGGGCCGGCCGTAGCGCTCCTCCACCACCTCCGCCAGGCGCTGGAGCCGGGTCGCCGTCCGCTCGTCATAGCGGACGTAGCCTCCCGCGTCGAGGAGCCCGACGAGCTCCTGCCAGGACCGTCGCCCGGCGTCCTC
Source organism: bacterium HR12 (assembly GCA_002898915.1). Lineage (GTDB taxonomy): Bacteria > Actinomycetota > UBA4738 > UBA4738 > HRBIN12 > HRBIN12. The sequence goes on along the minus strand of BEHO01000017.1, from coordinate 4,435 downwards.
GACCGTCTCCACCCCGGCGTCGCGCAGGACGGCGAAGGTCCGCTCCACGATGGGCCAGGCGATCCGCGTCCCGAACAGGGTCGCCGCCAGGAACCAGCGATCGACCTCGCGGTCAGAGCGATCCACGTCGATCCCCATCTGCACCGAGAAGCGCCCACCGAGCCGCTCGACGAGCTCGCGGGCGGCGAGCGCCGCCGATCCGACCATCGGACTCACCCCTTCACCACGCCGATCGGACGCAGCCGTGCGACGATCCGGGACAGCCCCGCCCCCTCGCAGACCAGCACCACCTCGTCCACGTCCTTGTAGGCGTAGGGGGCCTCCTCCGAGAGCAGACCCCAGTGCGCGGGGGCGAGCGCGATCCCCTGCTCCTCCAAGGAGCGCGCGAGCTGCGGCCCGCTCATGACCTTCTTCGCCTTCGTCCGCGACATCTGGCGCCCCGCCCCGTGGCAGGTGGAGGAGAAGACGCGCTCCGCCGAGGTCGCCATCCCGACGAGCACGTACGAGGCGGTGCCCATGCTCCCCGGGATCAGCACCGGCTGGCCGATCTCACGGTACGCGTCGGGGATGTCCGGGTGACCCGGTCCGAACGCCCGCGTGGCACCCTTGCGGTGCACGCACAGGCGCATCCGTCGCCCGTCCACGACGTAGGTCTCGATCTTCGCCAGGTTGTGCGAGACGTCGTACACGAGGTCCAGGCCGAGGTCCTCGGCCGAGCGCCGGAAGACCCGCTCGAACGCCTCGCGCGCGGCGTGCGCGAGCACGTGTCGGTTGGCCCTCGCGAAGTTCGCCGCGGCGTACATCGCGCCGAGGTACCGCTTGGCCGCCTCGTGCGCGAGCGGGGCGCAGGCGAGCTGTCGATCGGGCACCTCGATCCCGAGCTGCCGCATGAGGCGGTCCATCACCTTCACGTGATCCGTGCAGACCTGGTGCCCGAGCCCCCGGGAGCCCGAGTGGAGCATGACGCATACCCGTCCCTCCTCGAGCCCGAGCACCGCCGCGGCGTGCGGCTCGAAGACCCGGTCCACCACCTGGACCTCGAGGAAGTGGTTGCCGGCCCCGAGCGACCCGAGCTGCGAGCGCCCACGCTCGATCGCCTGATCGGAGACCTCCTCCGGCAGGGCGTCCTCGAGCACGCCGCCGTCCTCGCAGAAGGCGGCGTCCCGCTCGGTCCCGAACCCTCGCTCCAGCGGGTAGCGCACGCCCTCCCGGAGGACCCGGAGGCACTCCGAGCGCGAGAGCGGAAGCCGGCCCTTCGTGCCCACGCCCCGCGGCACGAGCGCGCCGAGGGCCGCCACCAGCTCCGACAGCACGGGCTTGACGTCCCGCTCGAAGTCGAGGTTGGAGCGCAGCAGGCGGACACCGCAGGCGATGTCGAACCCCACGCCGCCGGGCGAGATGACGCCCTCCCCGTCGGCGTCGGTGGCGGCCACGCCCCCGATGGGGAACCCGTAGCCCCAGTGGATGTCCGGCATCGCGTAGGACGCGCGAACGACGCCGGGCAGCGTGGCGACGTTCGCGACCTGGAGCACCGCGCGATCGTCGATCGCCTTCCGGATCAGGTCATCCGAGGCGAAGACGATCCCCGGCACCCGCATCCCGGCCACCGCCCCCACCGGGATCTCCCACACGAACGGTTCGAGCTTCCGGGGCTCCATCACCGACCCTCCGTCACACGTCCACGTACACGCGGACCTCGACCGCGCCGTCGGGTCGCCGCTCGACCGCTACCTGATGGTACGTCGCGGCCTTCACCGCCACCCCACCGCCCGGCCCCCGGAGCGGCGCGAGCTCGACCTCGGCCTCGAGCGCCCGGTCGGAGACCTCCTCGACCTCCACCCGCACGAACCCGGCGAGCTCCGTCTCGTGCAGGTACAGCAGCTCGTTCAGGAACCCGACCAGCAGATCCGCCGGATCCTCGCCCTCCAGCCGGATCCGTCGGACCTCCCCCGGCCCGGAGGCGCGGACGCCCATGAGCTCCGCGAGCCCGAGGGCCGCCTGCGCGAACGCCTCGCGTGCGTCCCCGCCCCAGGCCCGGATCCCGACGTCGGCCGTGTGGTCGAGGAGCTCGAAGCCCCCGGCCATCGGCTCAGCCGCCGAGGGAGGCGAGCGAGGCCCGCCCTCCGCCGCCCGCCTCCGTCAGGTATCGCGCGAACCACTCGGCCGCGAGGTCCGCGACCCGCTCCAGCGCGCCCGGCTCCTCGAACAGGTGCGAGGCGCCCGGGATCACCTCGAGCCGCCGCTCGCACCGCATCCGCCGCTCGGCATCGCGGTTCAGGGCGAGGACCTCCACGTCGTCGCCGCCCACGATGAGCAGCGTCGGGGCCGTCACCCGCGGCAGCGCCTCCCCCGCGAGGTCCGGACGCCCGCCCCGGGACACCACCGCCGCCACCTCCGCCCCGAGCCGGGCCGCCGCCACGAGCGCGGCCGCGGCGCCCGTGCTCGCACCGAAGAACCCGATCGGCAAGGCGCCCACCTGCGGCCAGCGCCGCAGCCACCGATGCGCCCCCTCGAGGCGGTCGGCGAGCAGCTCGATGTCGAAGACCTTCCTCCGGTCCTCCGCCTCCTCCGGCGTGAGCAGGTCGAACAGGAGGGTCCCGAGACCCGCCTCGTGGAGCCGCTCCGCGACCTGCCGGTTCCGCGGCGACAGCCGGCTGCTGCCGCTCCCGTGGGCGAACACCACCATCCCGACGGCCTCGTTCGGCACGGCGAGGTCGCCCGGCAGCCGGACCGGATCGACGTTCACCGACACCGTGCGCCGCACGGCGCCCGGCGGATCCTCGATCACGACCGGGGGCGGCTCCGGCGCCCGTCTGCGGAAGATCGGCATGGCTCCCTCACCTCCGTTCGGGGAACCCCTTCCATGGTGGCTCGTGGGGGAGCGGGCCGCAACCCCGGGACGCCACGGAGACCGGCCGGTCCGGCCGGTCTCCACGCTGCTCGGTCGCCGGCTACAGGGCGGCGACGGCCGAGATGAGGTTCGACTCGCGCAGCTTCCGCAGCGCCTCGCGCTCGATGAGCCGCACCCGCTCGCCGGAGAGGCCGAGGACCTTCCCCGTCTCCCGCAGCGACAGGGGCTGCCCGGTCTCCAGCCCGTACCGGAGCGCGATCACGTGCCGCTCGCGCTCGTCCAGGACCTTGTTCACGGCCTCGCCGATCTCCTCCCGGAGGAGCGCGTCCTCCACCTCGTTGAACGCCGACTCGGAGTCCGCCTCCTCGATGAGATCGCCGAGCTCCGTGTCCTCCCCGACCGGCGACTGGAGCGACAGCGGCTCGCGCCGGCCCATCTCGGTCAGGTCGTCGATCTCCTCGACGGTCGTGTCGAGCGCCTTCGCCAGCTCCTCCCGCGTCGGCTCCCGGCCCATCGACTGGGCGAACTGGAACCTCGTCCGGTTCAGTTTGCGCAGGCGGTCGTGGATGTGGACCGGCAGCCGGATCGAGCGCGAGCGATCGGCGATCGCGCGCGTGATCCCCTGCCGGATCCACCACGTCGCGTAGGTGGAGAACTTGAACCCACGGCGCCAGTCGAACAGCTCGACGGCGCGCATGAGGCCGATGTTCCCCTCCTGGATGAGGTCGAGCAGCGGCAGGCCCTGCCCCTGGTACTTCCGCGCCACCGACACGACGAGGCGCAGGTTGGCCATGATGAACCGCTGCCTGGCCTCCTCGGCCTTGCGCACCTCCTGGCGGGCCCTCGCGATGGACTTCTCCGAGCGCAGGCGGCCCGAGCGCAGACGCTCCTCGGCCTCCTTGCCGCGCTCGATGGTCATGGCGAGCTCAACCTCCTCCTCCTTGGTGAGGAGGGGCTCGCGCGCCGCGGCCTCGAGGTACAGCCTCAGGTCGTCGGCGTCATCGGTTCCGAGCGGTCGTGCGGGCTCCGGCATCCTATCCCTTCTCTCCATCCCCGGCGGCTCAGGGCGCGTGACGACACCCTGTGCGCTTCCGGGACCCTTCGGATCGTTCCCTCAAGATCGTCAGCGGCCGTTGGGCGTGGACGAACCGGCCCTCAGGGCCGCCCTGCATAGTACCGTTCTCAGCACTCCCTGTAAAGGGTCCCATATCTCGAACGCATCAGGATCCTCCTCTCATCCCGATCCGGTCGCAAGCCCCACCGTTGTTCGATGCCGTCGCCCCCACGGTTCTCCACCGTGCGGGGCGCCGTCCGGGCCGTGCCGCTAGGCTGAGGCCGTGCGGAGCTTCCAGGCGCCGGAGGGCCGCGTCGTGGATCTCGGCGGCCCGATCCACTACGTGGAGTGGCCGGGCCCGGCCGAACGGACGTTCGTCCTGGTGCACGGGCTCGGGGGCTCCCACCTCAACTGGGTGCTGGTCGGGACCGGCCTGGCCGAGCACGGGCGGGTGCTCGCCCTCGACCTGCCGGGGTTCGGCCGGAGCCCGCGGGCGGGGCGGAGCGGCCGGCTCACCGCGCAACGCGCGG
>BEHO01000016.1 GCA_002898915.1 bacterium HR12 | reverse complement strand
CCAGGTCCCCGAGCACCGCCCCGAGCCGTCGGCGCCCCCTCCGGTCGTACGTCACGAGCCTCAATGGGATCCGATGGTACGCCCGAGGAGGGCCCGAGTCTCGGAGGTCGCGGGGCGATCGACCCCACCCCGGGGCTGACCCCGGGTCGGTCGGCCCATCCCGGGGGCGGCCGCCCGGCTTGGGTCGGAACGGCGACCCCGGCTACCATGGGGACGTTGGCGCGCTGTCAGGCGCTCGTGAGGAAGGGGAGGCGACCATGGCAGAGCAGGGCTTCCGCATCACCTACGCCACGATGTCGGCCGACAACGAGGAGCTCCATCGCCTCTACGACCAGGGCATCGAGACGGCCCGCTCGTGGCTCGGCACCGAGCACCCGCTGTACGTGAACGGCGAGGCGAGGGAGGGCTCGGGGTACCGGGACACCCGCTCACCGATCGACGGGACGCTGATCGGCCGGTTCGCGCAGGGCACGCGCGAGGACGTCCGGGACGCGATCGCGGCCGCCAAGGCCGCGGCGGCCTCGTGGGGGAACCGGCCCTGGCAGGAGCGGGTGGAGATCATCCGCCGCGCCGCCGACCTCATCACCGAGCGTCGGTACGAGCTGGCCGCGTTCATGGCCATGGAGGTCGGCAAGAACCGGCTCGAGGCCCTGGGCGACGTCGAGGAGTCGGCCGACCTGCTCCGCTGGAACGCCAACGAGATGGAGAAGCACGACGGCTTCCGGACGGAGATGCAGTCGCTCGGCGCGCCCGGCGAGTACTACGACATCCTACGGCCCTACGGGGTCTGGGCCGTGATCAGCCCGTTCAACTTCCCGATGGCCCTCGCGGCGGGCCCCTCGAGCGCGGCGCTCGTCGCCGGCAACACGGTGGTCTTCAAGCCCGCCCACCTCGGCGTGTTCACCGGCCTGAAGCTGTACGAGATCTACATGGAGGCGGGCGTCCCCAAGGACGTCTTCCACTTCCTCTCGGGCGCGGGGAGCGTCGTCGGGGACGAGATCGTGAACCACCCGGACGTCGGCGGCATCACCTTCACGGGCTCCTACGAGGTCGGCATGTCGATCTACCGGAGCTTCGCCAAGGACTACCCGAAGCCCGTGATCTGCGAGATGGGGGGCAAGAACCCCACGATCGTCTCCGACAAGGCCGACCTGGACAAGGCGACCGACGGCGTCATGCGCTCGGCGTTCGGGTTCGGCGGGCAGAAGTGCTCGGCGTGCTCCCGCGTGTACATCCAGCGGAGCGTGTACGACGCCTTCGTCGAGCAGCTCAAGGAGAAGACGGAGAAGATCAAGGTCGGCAACCCGCTCGAGCGGGACGTCTACCTCGGCCCGGTGATCGACGAGAACGCGGTCGCCACGTTCGAGGAGGCCGCGGCCGAGGCCCGCAAGCGGGGCACGATCATCACCGGGGGCGAGCGGCTCACCGAGGGGGAGTTCGCGAAGGGCACCTACGTCCAGCCGACGATCGCGGAGGTGCCGGAGGACTCCTGGGTGTGGAAGAAGGAGCTCTTCGTGCCGTTCGTGGTCGTGGCCCCCTACGACACGCTCGACGAGGCCATCGCGAAGGCCAACGACACCCAGTACGGGCTCACGGCCGGCTTCTACAGCGAGGACCGGGCCGAGATCGACCGCTGGCTGAACTCGATCGAGGCCGGGGTCATCTACGTGAACCGGCGCGCCGGCGCGACGACCGGCGCGTGGCCGGGCGTCCAGCCCTTCGGCGGCTGGAAGGGCTCCGGCACCACGGGGAAGGCCGGTGGCGGCCCGTACTACGTCCAGCAGTACCTGCGCGAGCAGTCGAGGACGGTGATCGAGGAGTGAGCCCGGCCGGGACCGTCGACCTGGCGGAGGCCGAGGCCCCCCACCTCGTCACCGAGATCCCCGGCCCCCGGGCGCGGGCCCACATCGAGCGCGACGCCCGGGTCACGAGCCCGTCCCTGCCCCGCGCCTACCCCTTCGTGCCGAGGCGCGGGGCGGGCTCGGTCGTCGAGGACGTCGACGGCAACCGGTTCCTCGACCTGAACGCGGGGATCGCCGTCACCTCCACGGGGCACGCCCACCCGAAGGTGGTCGAGGCCATCCAGCGGCAGGCGGCGGAGCTGATCCACTACTCGGCGAGCGATTTCTACCTCCCGATCTACGCCGAGGTCTGCGAGGCCCTGGACCGGATCGCGCCCATCTCCGGGCCGGTCCGGTCGTTCCTCACGAACTCGGGGACCGAGGCGGTGGAGGCGGCGCTGAAGCTCGCCCGGTACCACACGGGCCGCCAGTACGCGATCGCCTTCTACGGCGCCTTCCACGGGCGCTCGTACGGGGCCGTGACGCTCGGCGCCAGCAAGGCGAAGTACCGGGCCGGGTTCGGCCCCATGCTCCCCGGCGTGTACCACGCGTTCTACGGGGACTTCGGGTACATCGAGCGGGTGCTGTTCGCGCACCTCGTGAGCCCGCGGGAGGTGGCGGCGATCTTCGTCGAGCCCGTGCTCGGGGAGGGAGGGTACGTGGTGCCCCCCGAGGGCTGGCTCGGGTACCTCCGCGAGCTCTGCGACGAGCACGGGATCCTGCTCGTGGCCGACGAGGTCCAGAGCGGGATGGGGCGCACCGGGAAGATGTGGGCGATCCAGCACTTCGGCGTGGAGCCCGACGTGCTGCTCTCGGCCAAGGGGATCGCGAGCGGGATGCCCCTCGGCGCGATGGTGGCCCGCGAGGAGCTCATGACGTGGGAGGCCGGGGCCCACGGCTCGACCTACGGGGGGAACCCGCTGGCCTGCGCGGCGGCCCTGGCCACCATCGAGCTGGTGGAGGGCGGGCTGGCGGAGAACGCGGCTCAGGTCGGCGCGGTGCTCCTGGAGGGCCTCGCCGGGATCCGCGAGCGCCACCCCGACCTCGTGCTGGACGTCCGCGGGCTCGGGCTCATGATCGGGGTGGAGTTCCGCGACCACGACGCGGCGGCGGCGGTCGAGCAGGCCGCGTTCCGCCGGGGCCTCCTCGTGCTCGGCTGCGGGGAGAACGCGATCCGGATGTCGCCGCCGCTCGTGTTCCGGGAGGACCAGGCCAAGACCGCGCTCGAGGTGTTCGAGGAGGCGATCGCCGAGGTCGAGGCCCGCTGAGAGCTCGGCCGCGGTGCCCGCGGCCGCGGAGGAAGGTGGTCGCCCGATGGGCAGCAAGGTCACGACGATGAGGGACGCCATCGCGGAGCTCGTCCGCGACGGCGACACGGTGGCGATCGAGGGGTTCACGCACCTGATCTGCTTCGCCGCCGGGCACGAGATCATCCGGCAGCGCAAGCGCGACCTCACGCTGGCGCGGATGACCCCGGACGTGATCTACGACCAGATGATCGGGGCCGGCGTGGCGCGCAAGCTGATCTTCTCCTGGCTGGGCAACCCGGGGGTCGGCTCGCTCCACGCGGTCCGTCGCCGGATCGAGCAGCAGGATCCCGAGCCCCTCGAGATCGAGGAGTACTCGCACTTCGGGATGGTGTGCCGGTACGTGGCCGGCGCGGCGAACCTCCCCTTCTTCCCCATCCGCTCCTACTACGAGAGCGACATCCCGAAGGTGAACCCCAACATCCGGTGGATGCGCTCGCCGTACGAGGACGGGACGGAGGTGGCCGTCGTCCCGCCGCTTCGGCCGGACGTGACGATCGTGGCCTGCCAGCGGGCCACCCCGGAGGGGGACGCCCAGATCTGGGGTCTCCTCGGCTGTCAGAAGGAGGCGGCGTTCGCCGCGGACCGGGTGATCGTGGTCTGCGAGGAGCTCGTGGACGAGTCGGTGATCCGCCGGGACCCGAACCGCACGGTGATCCCGAGCATCATCGTGGACGCCGTCGTCGAGCAGCCCTTCAGCTGCCACCCCTCGTTCGCGCAGGGGTACTACGACCGCGACAACGCCTTCTACCTGAAGTGGGACGAGATCTCGCGGGACCCGGAGGCCCTCGACGCCTGGCTGAAGGAGTGGGTGTACGACCTCGAGAGCCACGCGGACTACATCGAGAAGATGGGCCCCGCGCACTGGGAGTCGCTGAAGCCCGAGCCGGCCACGTCCGGCGAGGTGAACTACGGGAGGTACGCATGAGCGACCCCGGCTACACGAAGAGCGAGATCATGATCGCGGCGTCGGCCCGGCTCCTCGCCGGCGTGCGGAACTGCTTCGTGGGCGTGGGGCTGCCGAACATCGTCTGCAACCTGGCGCAGCGGACGGTGGCGCCGGACCTCCAGCTCGTGTACGAGTCGGGGGTGTTCGGGGCCCGGCCGGAGCGGCTGCCCCTGTCGATCGGCGATCCCACGCTGGTCTCGGGCTCGACCGCCGTGACCTCGATGTTCGAGCTGTTCGCCTACTACCTCCAGGCCGGGCTCATCGACGTCGCGTTCCTCGGGGGCGCCCAGATCGACCGGTACGGGAACCTGAACACCACGGTGATCGGCGACTACGCGAAGCCGAAGGTGCGTCTCCCCGGCTCCGGGGGAGCGTGCGAGATCGCGATCCACGCCCGCAAGGTGCTCGTGATCATGCGCCAGGCCCAGCGGTCCTTCGTGGAGCGGCTCCACTTCCGCACCTCCCCCGGACACTCGGGCGACCCCGAGCACGACCGGGCGCGCGGCTGGTGGGGCAGCGGCCCCACGAACGTCGTGACCGACCTCGGCACCTACGGGTTCGACGAGGAGACCGGCGAGATGACCCTCCTCACGCTGCACCCCGGGGTCACCCTGGAGCAGGTCCGCGAGAACATGGGCTGGGAGCCGAAGGTCGCGCCCGACCTCGGCGAGACCCCGCCCCCGACCCCCGAGGAGCTCCGGCTGATCCGCGAGGAGCTGGACCCGGAGGGCGTCTACACCTCGTGAGCGGCTGACGTGGGCGAGCGGCACATCGTCGCGCTGGGCGGGGGCGGCTTCTCCGACGGCGACCCGCTCCTCGACGACTACATCCTGAGCCTCACCGGGAAGGCGTGCCCGCGCGTGGTGTTCGTCCCCACCGCGAGCGGCGATGCCGCCGCCTCCATCGAGCGCTTCTACGCCGCCTTCACGCAGCGGGAGTGCCGGCCCTCGCACCTCTCCCTCTTCCAGCTCCCGTACCCGGCGATCGGCGAGATCCTCGCCTCCCACGACGTCGTGTACGTGGGCGGCGGGAGCACGGCGAACATGCTCGCGATCTGGCGCCTCCACAGGCTCGACGAGGTCCTGCGGCGGGCCTGGGAGCGAGGGGTCGTGCTGGCCGGGGTGAGCGCGGGGGCGCTCGGCTGGTTCGAGGCGGGGGTGACGGACTCGCTCGGTCCCGAGCTCGCGCCGTGGCGCGACGGGCTCGGGCTGCTGCCCGGCTCGTTCTGTCCTCACTACGACGCCGAGCCGACGCGCCGACCGGCCTACCACCGGTTCGTCCGGGAGCGGCGTCTCCCGGCGGGCTACGCGGCCGACGGCTTCGTGGGCCTCCACTTCGAGGGGACCGAGCTCGTCGAGGTCGTCGCCTCACGGGAGGGGGTCGGCGCCTACCGGGTGGAGGCCGTCGGCGACGCCGTGTCGGAGACGCGGCTCGAGCCGCGGACGCTGGGCCCGGGCGGCGCGACGGGAGGGGAGGAGACGCAGCCATGACCCACGTGTTCCGCCGCGTGCTCACGCGGGAGCTGCCGAGGGCGGTCCACGCCGAGGGGGTGTGGATCACCGACGCCGACGGTCGTCGGTACCTGGACGGCGCGGGCGGCGCGATCGTCTCCAACGTCGGTCACGGCGACCCCGCGCTCCTCGGCGCGATGGCGCGCCAGGCCGCCCGGGTCCAGTACGTGCACGGCACGATGTTCACCACGGAGGCCCTGGAGGCCTACGCCGAGGACGTGGCGACGGTGCTGCCCGTGGACGGGGCCATGATCTACCCGGTGTCGGGCGGGAGCGAGGCGGTGGAGACGGCGCTCAAGCTCGCGCGGACCTACCACCTCGCCCGGGGAGAGGAGGAGCGCCACGTCGTGATCGGGCGCTGGCAGTCCTACCACGGCAACACGCTCGGCGCCCTCGACGTCGGCGGCAAGGACCAGCTCAAGGGCCCGTACCTCCCGTGGCTCGGCCGGTTCCGGCACACCGAGGCCCCGTACGAGTACCGGTGCGCGATGCCGGGGCATCCCGGGGGCTGCGCCTCGGCCTACGCGGAGGCCCTGGAGGCGCTGATCCTCGACATCGGCCCCGAGCGCGTGGCGGCCTTCATCGCCGAGCCGATCGGGGGGGCGACGCTCGCGGCGACCGTGCCGCCGCCGGGGTACTGGCCGGCGGTGGTCGAGGTGTGTCGGCGCCACGGCGTCCTCGTGATCGCCGACGAGGTCATGACGGGCTTCGGCCGGACCGGCCGGTGGTTCGGCGTCGACCACTTCGGCGTTCGACCGGACATCCTCACCGCCGGCAAGGGCTCGACGAGCGGGTACTTCCCCTTCGGGTTCGCCGCGGCGAGCGCCGAGGTGTACGCGACGGTGAAGCCGAAGGGGTTCGTCCACGGGTTCACGTGGTCCCACAACGGGATCGGCGCCGCCGTGGCCCACGCCACGCTCAACCGCCTGCGCGAGGGGGACCTCGTCGGGCAGGCCGCGACCAAGGGGGAGCGGCTGCGCGAGGAGCTCCGCGCGGCCCTCGCGGAGAACCCCATCGTCGGGGATGTCCGGGGGATCGGGCTCATGGTGGGGATCGAGCTCGTCGCCGACCGGGAGACGAAGGCCCCCTTCCCCCGCTCGGAGCAGTTCACGGAGCGGGTGCTCGCCGCCGCCCGCGAGCGGGGGCTGCTCCTGTACTCGAGCACGGGCCACGTGGACGGCCGGGACGGCGACCTCGTGATGTTCGGGCCCCCCCTCGTCATCTCGGAGGAGGAGATCGGGCTCGCCGTGGAGCGCGCTCGCGACGCGATCGCCGAGGTCGCCGGAGCCCGGGCGGGCTGAGCGGTGGGCGGCCGGGCGGGCCTCGTCCTCGCGCCCGAGGCCCGGGCCTACGACCACGGGCCGGGGCACCCCCTGCGTCCGGAGCGCGTGCTCCTCACCTGGGACCTGATCCGGGCCTGCGGGCTCCTGGAGCTGCCGAGCGTGGAGGTCCTCGCGGGCCGCTCCGCCTCGGACGAGGAGATCCTGCTCGTGCACCGGCCGGAGTTCGTCGAGGCCACCCGGCGCGCGGGGCACGGGGAGGAGGGGCCGTGGCACCGGTTCGGCTACGGACCGGGCGACAACCCGATCTTCCCGAACATGCACGAGGCCGCGGCGGCGGTGGTCGGGGCCACGCTCGTCGCGGCGGAGGCGGTCCTCGAGGGACGCGTGGCGCACGCCTTCAACGCGGCGGGCGGGCTCCACCACGCGATGCCGGCCCGGGCCTCGGGCTTCTGCGTGTACAACGACCCGGCGGCGGCCATCGCCTGGCTGCTCGGCCGCGGTGTCGCCCGGGTCGCCTACGTGGACGTGGACGCGCACCACGGCGACGGGGTCCAGGCCATCTTCTCCCGGGACCCGCGGGTGCTCACGATCTCCCTCCACGAATCCGGCGAGTACCTGTTCCCGGGGACGGGCTTCGTGGAGGAGTTCGGGGAGGGGGAGGCCGCGGGAACGAAGGTGAACGTGCCGCTCCACCCGGGCACCGGCGACCGCGCCTGGCTGCGCGCCTTCGAGGCGATCGTGCCGCCGCTCCTCCGCGCCTTCCGGCCGGAGATCCTCGTCACCCAGCTCGGATGCGACACGCACGCGACGGACCCCATCGCCCACCTCAGGCTCACGACGAACGCGTACCGGGAGACGGCCCGGTGGCTCCACGCGCTCGCGCACGAGGTGGCCGGCGGTCGCTGGGTGGCGACGGGCGGCGGCGGCTACCAGTGGGCGCGGGTCGTGCCCCGCGCGTGGACGCTCTCCTTCGCCGAGATGGCCGACGCCGAGCTGCCGGATCCCCTGCCGGAGTCCTTCATCGAGCAGGTGGAGTTCCAGATCCGGGCGGAGATCCCGACGACCTTCTCCGAGGATCCCCTGCCGGAGCGCGAGCCGGACGCGGAGGTGGAGGAGGTGATCCACCTCGTGCGGCGGACCATCTTCCCGCGCTTCGGGCTCGAGCCATGAGCCGCAGCGTCAAGCTCGTGTGCACGCTGGGTCCGGCGAGCGCGGACCCCGCGGTCCTCACCGGGCTCCTCGAGGCGGGGGCCGACGTCCTCCGCGTGAACCTGTCCCACGGCACGCCCGAGGAGCAGGCCGCCCTGGTGGCGGCGGCCCGCCACGCGGCCGCGAGCCTCGGCGCCGAGCCGGCGATCATGGCCGACCTCCCGGGGCCGAAGATCCGCCTCGGCGAGCTCCGGGAGGGCCGGGTGACCCTGGAGACGGGGGCTCGGTTCCTCCTGCGTCCGGGCGGGGCGCCGGGGGACGCGGAGGGGGCGCCGACGACGTACCCGGGGCTCGGCCGGGACCTCCGGCCCGGCGACCGGGTCCTGCTCGCCGACGGCGCCGTCGAGCTCGTCGTCCGAGGGTCGGGCGAGACGGTCGTGACGGAGGTCGCCCGCGGCGGGGTCGTCCGCTCGGGCGCGGGGCTCAACGTCCCGGCCGAGCGCCTCTCGCTGCCGGCCATCACCGAGCGGGACCGAGAGGCGCTGGCTCGGGCGCTCGACCTCGGCGTCGACCTCGTGGCGCAGTCCTTCGTGCGCGAGGCCGCCGACGTCATCGGCCTGCGGGCGCTCATGGCGCCCCGCCCGGTGCCCATCGTGGCCAAGCTCGAGACGCGGCCGGCCGTGGAGCGGATCGAGGAGATCCTGGCGCGGGCGGACGCGGTCATGGTGGCCCGCGGGGACCTCGGGGTCGAGCTCCCCATGGAGGAGATCCCGATCCTCCAGAAGGAGCTGCTGCGGGCGGCCCGGGCGGCGGGCCGACCCGCGATCGTCGCCACCCAGATGCTGGAGTCGATGATCCAGGCTCCCCGGCCGACGAGGGCCGAGGCGAGCGACGTCGCGAACGCCGTCCTCGACGGCGCGGACGCGATCCTCCTCTCGGCCGAGACCGCGATCGGCGCCTACCCGGTGGGGGCGGCGCGGGCCGCGGCCCGGATCGCCGAGGTCGCCGAGGAGCGAGGGGGCGCGTTCCGCGCGCCGGGGCCCGTGTGCACGCACCGGGACGAGGCGTCCGCCGTGGCCCACGCCGCGGCGGCGCTCGCCGAGGACGACCCGAGCCTCGTCGCCATCGCCTGCTACACCGAGTCGGGGCGGACCGCGGGGCTCCTCGCCGCGGAGCGGCCCCGGGTGCCGGTCTTCGCGTTCGTGCCGGACGTCGCCGTCCGCCGCTCCCTCCAGGTCCGGTTCGGCGTCCGACCCGTGCCGGCCGAGCGCCCCGCCGACACCGACGCGATGATCGCCCTCATGGACCGTGGCCTGCGCGACCGCGGTCTGGCCCGGGAGGGCGACGCGGTCCTCATGGTGGCGGCGATGCCGGCCGGCAAGGCCTCCACGAACATGCTGAAGGTCCACCGGCTCGGCGGGCCGCTCCGGTGAGGGCGCGGGGACGATCCGCGCGGGCTACCCGGCGAGCGGCCGGGGGGACGCGTGGCGGCGGCCGACGCTCGCGGCGAGGCGCCCGACCCCCCAGCGGTACAGCGGCGGCGTGAGGACCCGGAAGACCTGGGCCGCGGCGAGCGTCCGCGGCACCGAGACCTCGGGAGCGCGGTCCCGGCGCACCACGTCCACGATGACGCGGGCCACGCGCTCGGGGCGCATCACGAGGGGGCGGGGGATGCCCACCTGGGGGAAGCCCTCCGTCCGGGTGAAGCCGGGGTTCACGGCCGTCACGAGGATCCCCGACGGCCGCAGCTCGTGGTACAGGGACTCGCTGAAGGCCACGACCGCGTGCTTCGTCGCCGCGTAGACGGCCTCGCCGGGCGTGGCGAAGCGTCCGGCGAGGGAGGCGACGTTCACGATGTGCCCTCGGCGGCGCTCGAGCATCATGGGCAGGAAGACGTGCGTGCCGAGCATCACCCCGAGCAGGTTCACCCGCACCACGCGCTCGATGTCGTCGGCGCCGAGCGTGCGGAACGGCCCCCCGCCGGGGATGCCGGCGTTGTTCACGAGCACG
>BEHO01000015.1 GCA_002898915.1 bacterium HR12 | reverse complement strand
CTGATGACCCGCAAGGGCCGCGTCGAGTAACGGGCCACAGCCCTGTGCCCGCATCGCCGCCGAGGTGCAGGCGTGCGTATCGAGGGCCGCCACCCAGGTGCGGGGCTCCCGATCGCTGCGGGGGCTACGATGCCGGGGCCGGCGGCCCCTCGACGAGCCGGCCCTTCCCGCTCGACCCCCCATCGGCGAGCGAGCGCCGCGTCGGCCGTGGCGTCCCCCCGGCCGCGGCGGCGATCCGCCGGTGCAGCGCGGGATCGTCCACGTCGGCCGCGATCAGCTCGGCGGCGCCCACCACGCCCGCGTCGCCGAGCTGCCACCGGTACAGGTAGGCCCGCGCCAGGAAGTCGCTCATCATGGTGCGCGCGGCGAGCACCTCCAGGTCCGAGACCCACGTGGCCGCCTGCGCGAGCCCGTGGCGGACGGCGAACGCGCAGGCGTGGTCGAGCACGAACGCGTGCGCCCACAGCCACGCGTCGGACTCTCGGAGGCTGCGACGGATGGCGTCCTCGAACCGATCCCGCGCCGCGCTCACGTTCCCCCGCGCGTCGTCGAGCAGCGCCAGCCCGGCCGCGGCGATCCCCTCCCAGCAGCAGTCGCGGAGCTGGCATCCGAGCGCGAAGGCATGCTCCAGGCGATCGGCGGCGGCGTCCTGGTCCCCGGCCGACACGTCCAGGATGCCGAGCAGGGCCTCCGGATAGGGGAGGAACGCGTTCCAGGCGAGCGCGCGTGCCTCCGCCATGGCCGACTCCAGCGCCGCGCGCGCCTCGGCCGCCTCCTCGCGGATCACGTGGATCATCCCGATCTCACCCAGACACAGCGCCCGCGTGCGACGGTCCCCCAGCCCCTCCGCGTCGCGGGCGGCATCGCCCAGGAGCCCGAGCGCTTCGCCGTACCGCCCCACCTGGTACGCGCAGGCCCCTCGGCCCAGACGGAGGAACGGATGGTCGCCGGCGCTGGCTCGGGCCGCCTCGATCTGCGCGAGCGCTTGCGGGTAGCGCGCGCGGAGGACCTCGATCCACGCGAGCTCCCGATGCGCCTGCCCCGCCAGGTGCGGCCGGCCGGCCCGCCGCGCGACCGCGACGGCCCCGTGGAGAGCGGCGGAGGCTTCTTCGGCCCGGCCGCGCGCCGCGTGGGCGAGGGCGGACCCCAGCGCCAGCAGGGAGCGGGCCTTCAGCTCGAGGTCGCCGCAGGCGTGCGCCTCGGCCGCCGCGCGGCGCAGGCACTCGAGTCCCGCGTCGAGCGCGCCGGCGCCGATCGCGGCCTCCCCGGCGTCGAGCTGCGCCTGGGCCGCCGCCCGGCCCGAGACGGCGGTGACGGTGGCGGTGACGCCGGTGGCCTCGGCGGCCGCGTACACGGCCGGGCCGGGCTCGACGCCGAGCTCCCTTCGGAACAGCTCCACGCACGCGGCCACCTGCCGGGCGGCCGCCGCCCGGTCGCCGGAGGCGGCCAGCGCCCGGATCAACAGTTCCTGGGCGCTCTCCTCGAAGGGATCCATCGCGACCAGGCGCGCCGCGAGATCGATCGCCTGCTCGCTCTGCCCCGCGGCCAGACGGGCGAGCGCGGCCTCGCGGAGCACCGCCTCCGCCTGGGCCTGCACGTGTCGGCGCTGGGCCGCCAGCCATGCCTCGAACGCGGGGCTTCCGCCGAAGCTCATGCCTTCGAGCAGCTCGCGACCCAGGCCCGGGATCTCCAGCGCCACCGCCCACGTCCCGCTGGTCAGCGCGCGGACGTCCACGAACGGATCCGGCGAGAGCGCGAGCGCCAGCGGCGATCCCTGCAGGGCGTCCGGCAGCCCCAGGAGGCGACGGAGCTCGGCCAGGTTCCACCGCAGGGCACCCAGGGGATCGTCGGCTTCGGCGAACAGGAGCTGCGCCAGCTCCTCTCGCGTCGTCGCGCGGCCTGCGAGCAGCAGGTAGGCGAGCAACCCCCAGGCCTTCCTGCCTCGGGGCGGAGGCTGCGGGGCGCCGTCGGCGAAGACCGTCGGCGCCCCGAGCAGGTGGATCGCGAGGCGCATCCTCGCATGCTCGCGGGTGCGCGCCCCGGGCGCAAGTCCTCCTCTCACCTCGTCACATCGAGGTCCCCATCGCCTCCAGGTTCTCCATCACGACCTGCATCGTCGTGGCGAGATCCGCCGAGGGACTGAACTCGACGACCTCCGTCCCCGCGGTGAACACGGGGGTGTGATCGGGCGGCGCGTAGTACGCCTCGCCGGCCTCGATGACGTCCTGGGAGCCGTCCCCGTACCGGTAGATGAGCCGGCCCTTGAGCACCACACCCCAGTGCGGGCACTGGCACCGGTCGTTGGGCAACCCCTTGAACAGCGGGGCGGGATCCTGATCCTCCGAGTAGGACTCGAACCCGATCGTGTACCCGCCGGCCTCCCCGTAGTGGCCCTCGAAGCCGGGCGCCTCCTCGTGCTGCGCCGCCGCCGCCTTGCCGATCTTGGCCATCCGACACCTCCTCCTCCGCATCGGCATGACCGTGCAGGCCGCCCGTGTGAGGCGGCGTGTGAGGGAGCCGGCGTCACCCTCGGTTCCGGGAACGGACCCTCACACGGACGCTCACATGCCGCGTGCCTACCGTCGGCCCGACGGATCGCAGGTGATCGGAGAGGAGGAGCGCATGAGGGGAACCGACGCGACGCGTACCGCCGTCGAGCTGCTCCGCCGAGCGGCCGCCATCGCTCGCGAGGGGCGCGATCCACTGCCGCGGCTGGCCGCGTGGCTCCGCACGGTCCCGCTTCCCGAGGAGGTCGAGGCGGCCCGCCCGGAGGCCATGCGCCGGGCCCGCGGGCTCCCGATCGCCGCGCTGGAGGGCGGCCCGGTGCTCGGGCTCCGCTGGTTCCCGCCGGGCGCGCCCACCGACGTCCACGACCACGACGGCGGGTGGGGCGTCGCCCGGGTCCTGGAGGGCCGGGACCGGTACGAGACCTGGGCGCGATCGGCCGACGGATCGCTCCGCCGCGTATCGGTCCGCGAGCTCGGACCGGGGGACGTGGTCGCCTTCGATGCGGCGACGCTGCACGTCCAGGAGGGGCTCGACGCCGGCGCCCTGGAGCTCGTGCTGCTGGAGCGTCTGCCGGCGCGGTACGCCGGCGAGGTCGAGGTGCTGCGATGAACCCCGCGACGACCGCGCCCGAGATCCTGGAGCGCTCGCCGTTCGGCGACCACGACGGAGCGTCGGGGGCGCGGCTGGAACGCGCCCGCCTGGCCGACGGCTCACGGGTGATCCTCAAGCGTTTCGACCCGGCGCAGGACCTCACCATGGCGCTGCCTCCCGTCGGCGAGGTGCGCGAGATCGCCCTGTGGCGGGCGGGCGTGCTCGACCGTCTCCCCCCACCGATCGGCCACGCGATCGTCGGCGCCTGGCGCGAGGGGGGCTCCTGGATCCTCGCGATGCGCGACCTGTCCGCGACCATCCTGGGATGGGAGAGCCGCATCAGCCGCGCGCAGTGCCGCCGCATCATCGCGGCGGCGGTCGCGATGCACGAGCGCTTCCGCGACGAGGAGATCGAGCACCTGCTGGCCCTCGAGGACCGCGTGGCGGTCTTCTCCCCCCGGGTCATGGGGTCGCTCCGCGGACGCGGGAACCCGTTGCCCGATCACTGCCTCCGCGGGTGGGAGCGCTTCGCGGATATCGCCCCGCCCGACGTCGCCGACCTCGTCTTCGCCATCCACGAGCACCCGGAGATCCTCGCGGAACCGCTCAGACGGCGGGCCGGTTCGACCCTGCTCCACGGCGACCTGTGGCTCCCCAACATCGCGCTCGAGCCGGACCGGGTCGTCGTGATCGACTGGGCGCTCGCGACGCAGGGGCCACCGATCATCGAGTTCGCCTCGTTCCTGGCCGGCTGCGCGTCGCAGGTCCGCGCGACGCGCGAGGAGATCCTCGACGACATCCGCCGGCTCATGGGAGAACGGCACGACGAGGAGACGATGCGCCTCGGATCGCTGCACGGCATCGTCGAGATGGGGTGGCTCATGGCGCTCCACGCGACCGAGCACGGTGGCACCGAGGCCCTCGAGACCTTCGAGTGGTGGGTCGGCCGAGCCCGGGACGCGCGCGCCACCGGCCTGCTGATCTGACCTCGAGGCGATGCGGCCGGCGGGTTCGATCCTCGTCCGCCTCCGTGGAGGGAGCGGCATCACCGGACGGCCCGGCGGACGAGGGTCGTGATCTTCCGCTCCTCGGCCGCGGTGAGCTCCGTGAGGGCGAAGGAGACCGGCCACATCGCGCCCTGGTCGAGCCTCGCCTGGTCGGTGAAGCCGAAGGTGGCGTACCTGGTTCCGAACTTGGACGCCGGCTGGAAGAAGCACAGGACCTTGCCGTCCTTCGCGTAGGCCGGCATCCCGTACCAGAGCCGCGGGACGAGGTCGGGCGCGACGCTCCGCACGATCGCGTGGAGCCGTTCGCCCATCCCGCGGTCCGGCTCCGGCATCTCCGCGATCCTCGCGAGGACCTCGCGCTCCGCCTCCTCCGGCGAGCGCGGACGCCGCGCCGCCCGGAGTTCGCGGGCGCGCTCGCGCATCGCGGCCCGCTCTTCCGGCGTGAACGCGTCGTCCTCGCCACCGGTGCGCCGTCTCCGGCTGGCGCCCTTGCCTGGAGCCCCCACGCTCATCACCCCCTCGGTCGCCCCAGCCTACTTCGGAGCCCGCCGGTAGGCTGGGCACTACGACGGGAGGGGGCTGGAACCATGGACGCGAACCCGGCGAAGATCGTCCCGCATCTCTGGTATGCGCGAGAGGCCGAAGAGGCCGCCCGCTTCTATGCCAGCGTCTTCCCCGCCTCACGCGTGGAGGAGGTGACCACGCTCCCCGCCGACTCACCGAGCGGTCCCGCCGGGACGGTCACCGTGGTCCGGTTCACGCTCTTCGGGCAACCCTTCATGGCCATCTCGGCGGGCCCCCACGACCCGTTCAACGACGCCGTCTCCTTCCTGGTCCTGTGCGAGGACCAGGAGGAGGTAGACCGGTACTGGGGTGCCTTCCTGCGCGACGGGGCGGAACCCCAGGCGTGCGGATGGATCGTCGACCGGTTCGGCGTCCGCTGGCAGATCGTCCCTCGGCGTCTGCACGAGATGCTGGGGGATCCGGATCCGACGCGGGCGGGACGCGTGGCCGAGGAGATGCTGCGGCAGGTGAAGCTCGACCTCGCGCGCCTCGAGGAGGCGTACCGCGCCGCTCCCCCGGTCGACCCTTCTCGGTAGCATCGGGCGTGGACCCGTTGGCGTGGAGGTGAGATCGAGATGGCGACCGGTTCCCTGCTCGCGCTCGGCACGGAGGCCCCGGACTTCGCCCTCCCCGACGTCCGCACCGGCCAGATCGTCCGCCGCTCGGACTTCGACGGGAAGAAGGGGCTCCTCGTCCTGTTCATCTGTCGGCACTGCCCGTACGTCAAGCACGTCGAGGCCGGGATCGCCCAGCTCGCCCGGGACTACGCCGAGGCCGACCTGGGGATCGTGGCGATCAGCGCGAACGACCCCGAGGCCTATCCCGAGGACGCCCCGGAGAGCCTGGCCGAGCAGGCGCGCCTCGCCGGGTTCACGTTCCCCTACCTCTTCGACGAGACCCAGGAGGTGGCGAAGGCATACACGGCGGCGTGCACGCCGGACCCCTTCCTGTTCGACGAGCGCCGCCGGCTCGTGTACCGCGGCCAGCTCGACGGGAGCCGCCCCGGCAACGACGTGCCCGTGACCTGCGAGGACATCCGACGCGCGATCGACGCCGTCCTCGCCGGACGGCCGGTCCCCCAGGACCAGCGGCCGGCGGTCGGCTGCAGCATCAAGTGGCGGCCCGGCAACGAGCCGGCGTACCTGCGCGCCACCGGCTGAACGGGCGTTCTCGCGTGAACGACGCCGATGGGGAGAGACCGCGTCGTTGCGGTCCGCTGATACGCTCCCGCGCGTCGTGCACCAGAGGGCGAGGAGGTGAGCCATGGACATCGTGAGCCTGATCTGGCTGATCATCCTGCTCTCGAGCTTCCAGCCGCTGCTGCAGCAACGGATCCTCATGGCGCGTCGGGTGGCGGCCATCAACCGGCTCGAGCGGCGGCGCGGCACCCGAGTCATCACGCTCATCCACCGGCAGGAGGGGTTCAGCTTCTTCGGCCTGCCGTTCGGTCGCTACATCGACGTGGACGACTCCGAGGCCGTCCTCCGCGCGATCGAGCTCACGGACCCGAGCGTCCCGATCGACCTCATCATCCACACGCCGGGCGGGCTCGTCCTCGCCGCGGAACAGATCGCCCGGGCGCTCTCCCGTCACCCCGCGGAGGTGACGGTCATGGTGCCGCACTACGCGATGAGCGGCGGGACGCTGATCGCCCTCGCCGCGGACCGCATCCTCATGGCGCCCTCCGCGGTCCTCGGGCCGGTGGACCCGCAGGTCGGCCAGTTCCCGGCGGCCTCGATCCTCGCCGCGGTCGAGCGCAAGGACCCGAACGAGCTCGATGACCAGACCCTCATCCTCGCGGACCTGGCGACGAAGGCGCGGCGGCAGGTGCACGACCTCGTGTACGAGCTGCTCACGGGGAACGACGTCCCGCACGACCGGGCCGAACAGCTCGCCACGATCCTCTCCGAGGGCCGCTGGACCCACGACTTCCCGATCACGGCGGAGCTCGCCGCGGAGCTCGGCCTCAACGTCTCCACCGATCTGCCGACCGAGGTCCGCGAGATGCTCGCGCTGTACCCGCAGCCGCGGGGCCGCCGCCCCTCGGTGGAGTTCATCCCGACCCCCTACGGGCCGCGGCCGGAGCCGGGCGGTCGGCGGCTCGGTCAGGACTGACCGGCGCGACCCGGCGGCATCCTGCGAGCGCCTAGACTGCGGCCGTGGCCGAGCCCGGAGCTGCCGCGAGACGCCGCGCGCGGGCGCTCGGCGCCCTGCTCATCGCGGCGAACCTGCTCGGCCCGGCCGGGCCGGCGTGGGCCGCGCCGGAGCGGCAGGTCGTGCTGGTCGTCGTGCCCGAGCTCGCCTACGACCAGGCCCTCCGGGACCCGCTCCTGGCCACGCTCGCCCGAGCGGGCGGGATCGGCCTGCTCACGACCACCGGCGGCGCCGACCGACCGGCGCGCACGGCGCTCGCCGTCGGCGCCGGCCGTCCGGTTCGGGACGCGCCGGAGGGCGACGTGGCGATCGGCGTCACGGACGAAGGGATCCAGGTGGACCTCGCCCCCATCGTCGAGCGAACGGAGGGGGTCGGGCTGCTCGGCTCGACGCTGGCGGACGCGGGGGTCACGGTCGGGTACGCGGATCCGGACTCCGGCGGGGACGGCGTCGCGGAGCCCGCCGCGCTGGCCGCCATGGACGCGTCGGGGAGGATCCCCGTGGCCTGGGTCGCGTACGTGCAGACCTGGACGGGCGCCGGCGCGGGAGCGCGAGAGGCGCTCGCGGCGGACGTCGTCGTGAGCCCCTCCCCGGAGGTGATCCGCGCCGTGCTCGCGCGGACCGATGCGGCGGAGGTGCTCGTGATCGTGGTCGGCGCCGGCGCGTCCGCGGCGATGCGCGAGCGCGGCGAGACGGTGAACGCCATCGTGCTCGCCCGGGGCACCCCCGAGGACCTCGCGCGGACGGGCGAGCGGACGGGCGGGCTCACGTCGGACACGACCCGCCGCGGCGGGGTCGTCGCCGAGGTGGACGTGGCGCCCACGATCCTCGACTTCCTCGGCGTGCGGACCCCCGCGCGCATGCTCGGGTCGCCCATCCGGGTGGAGGGCGAACCCCCGACCGACCTGCTCCGGCGGTTCCTCGAGCTGCAGGCGATCGTCGGCCCGGTCGGCCTGGCCGCCCTGGCCTTCGGGCTCGTCGTCCTCGCGGGCTCTCTCGCGCTCCTCTTCGCCCCGCGCGGACCCCGGCGCTCGCGGCGCGCCACCTCGGCCGTCGTCGTGGCCTGCTCCCTGCTCGTCGCGATGCTGCCCGCGAGCTGGCTCCCCTCGTTCCGACCCGGGGTGGTGGCGCTCGGGCTCACGGGGGTCACGGCGCTCGTCGCCGGGACGGCGCTCCTCCGGGGGCGGGGTGACCCCCGGCGAGCCCTCGCCACGGTGGGGGCGATCGGTCTCGCGCTCATCGGCATCGACGGCATCCTCGGCTGGCCGAGCGAGCTCACCCCGATGCTGGGCGGTGGGGCCCTGGACGGCGAGCGCTTCTTCGGGCTCGGCAACGCGTACGCGGGGATCGCGCTCTCGGGCGCGCTCCTCGCGGCGGCCAGGCTCCGCCCTCGGGCGGGTCTCCTGCTCCTCCTGGCGACGGCGGCCCTGGCCGGACTGCCCACGTTCGGCGCGGACCTCGGTGGGTGCCTCACGCTCGCGGCGGCCGCCGCCCTGTGGGTCGGCCTGCCCCGGTGGCGACTCGGGCCACGGACCTGGGCGCTGGTCGCGGCGGCCGTGATCTTCGCCGCCGGGTTCGTCGTCGCCTCGGCGAGGGCCCTGGACGGCGGCCCCACGCACCTCGCCCGGACCGAGGACGGCGCGATCGTGGTGTTCGTCGTCCGCCTCCTCGACAACGTTCGCACCACATCCGCCACCCCGGCAGCCTGGCTCGCGGTGCTCGGCCTCGGGGTCTGGGCCCTCTGCGCGCTCCGCCCGCCCGCGCCCCTCCGCGCCGCGCTGGAGGCCGACCCGCGCTGGCGGGACGCCGTGCTGGCCCTGGCGATCGGCGGGCTCCTCGGGTGGGTCGTGAACGACACCTACGGCCTGGCGGGGAGCGCGTTCCCCTTCGCGACCGCGGCGCTCCTCGCCCCGGGGCTCGCGCCGCGGCCCGCTACGGGATGAGCTCGCCTCGGTAGCGGAACCGCAGGTCCTCGTCGCGGGGGTAGGCCGCGCACGAGTACCGCCACGTGGGGTCCTGCCAGCAGCCCCCGGCCCGGCGCATGCTCGCGTTCGTCATCACCAGCACGACCCGAGCGACGCTCCCGCGCCCGAAGGGGACGGTCACCCCGGTGTCCCCACGGCGGTCGACGGCGAGGGGGGCGAACCGGACCCGTCCGTCCGGCCGGACGATCACCACCGAGGCCTCCGTGCCCGCCGCGCGCGGCGGCCCGTCGATGGACAGGGTGAGCCGCGCGGTGCTCGGAACCCCTCGGCCGGGGACGAAGCCGACGTAGGCGTTCGTCAGGTGGTCGAGGGTCACGGAGCCCATGCCGCCGCCGTTCCGTCGCGTCACGCGGACCCGCTCGTCCTCCGGTGGCGCCGGGTAGGCCCGCCCCTCCTCGTAGAAGGCGGCGGGCACCGCGTTCACCATGCCGAAGTCGGCGAACACCCAGCGGAACCGCCCGTCGTAGGACCCGATCGCGCCCGCGTACGCCTGGAGGCTGTAGGCGTCCGATCCGCGCGGGCTCGCGTCCGCCCGCTTCCAGGTCCTCCGGATGACGTCGGGGTCGCCGACGTCCTCGGAGAGGAAGCGGGGCCAGATCCAGGACCCGTAGACCCCGAACCCTCGGTTCAGGTCGAGGGGGATCCGGGGCCGTCCGAGCGCTCCGGCAGGGAGGTACTGCCGGTTGTCGTTGATCCCGTCGTAGACCTCGTCCTCCATCCAGGCGGCGGTGGACTCCATGAACCAGGCGTCCTCCGCCGCGTCGTAGGCGAACTGGACCGCGTGGAAGAACTCGTGGGCCATCGTCACGCGGAGGCCCCGGATCCCATCGGAGGGCGGTGGGAACTCCGCGTAGTCGTCGTCCAGGACGCAGTACGCCGAAAAGTCGTAGTAGTCGTACCCGCTCCCTTCCTCGGCGTTCGGGTCGTCGGTGGTGCAGTAGCCGTAGAGCCCGTCGTCGCCGAGGTTCGCGAGGTAGACGTCGAGCCGCCCGTCGCCGCCGTCGTTCGTGGACGTCGCGTCGGACTTCGGCGCCCGGTACCCGTAGCCGGTGACCTCCGCCGCCCAGACCGCCTCGAGGGTCTCGCTCGCCCGATCGACGAAGTCCGGCACGCCGTTCGCCGGATCCGCGTCGGTGGGATCCGGAGCGTCCTCCGTGGACGCGACGTAGTGCACGCACCCGTGGTCGGTGCACACCGGCGTCTCCTCGGCGACGGCGTAGCCATCCCCCAGCGGGTCCGCAGCGCCGTCCGTGGGACGGGCGAGGATGCGCCGGGCCGCCGCGCGCTGGGTCGGCGTGAGCTCGCCGAGCCGCAGCACCAGGTCTCGGAGGATCAGGGTCGCCGCCCGTGGATCGGGGTGGGCCACGTCCCCGTAGCGCGCCCGCACACCGGCCAGGTCGAAGAGGGAGCGCGCGCGCTCGAGCGCG
>BEHO01000014.1 GCA_002898915.1 bacterium HR12 | reverse complement strand
GAGGAACCGCTTGACGTCCTCCTTCAGCCGGTACCCGGCGTGATCGGCCCCGAGCACGATCCGCACCGCTCAGCCCTCGCCCGGCTCCATCCGCGCCGGCGCCGGAGCCATGAGGTCGGCGAGGCGGCGGCACCAGCCCTGCAGCTCCCAGGCCACGGCGCGGTAGGTCTCCATCGGGGAGCCGATGGGGTCGACGACGTCCTCGTCGTGGGGGTTCCGTCCGAGCCCTCGGATCCGTCGCTCGTCGGCCAGGCGTGCGAGCGCCGACGGTGAGCGCTCCGACACGTCCGGCGGGATCGGCTCGGCCTCGAGCGACCGGACGAGCTCCTTCAGCGTGAAGACGCGGGCCCTCGCCGCCGGGACCTCCTCGGCGACCTCGTCACGCTGCTCCCTCGTCATCGTGACCACGAGGTCCGCCGCGAGCACGTGCTCGGCACGGAGCGCACGCGCACGGTGCCCCGCGATGTCCACGCCGAGCTCGGCCGCGGCCGCGACCGCCTCGGGCGTCGCCGGCGCTCCCTCCCACCCGGCGGTGCCGGCCGAGGCGACGAGGGGCGCGTCATCCCCGAGCCGCTCCTCCAGGACGGTTCGGAGGAACCCCTCCGCGATCGGCGAGCGACACACGTTCCCGGTGCAGACCACGAGGATCGAGCCAGGCATGGGACCCGGAGTCTACCCTCCGGTCGGGGAACGGCGCTCGGTCCTGTCGCGGCCGGCGCGCCTCACGGCCGCCGCGCGGTCAGCACGCGGTCGCGACCGGCGAGGTCCCGATGCACCCGGACGTCGGCGAAGCTCCGGCGCAGGATGGAGCGGACGGCCTCGCCGGCGGCCGCGTGGATCTCGACCGCGAGCACCCCGCCGTCCCGCAGCCACCGGGTGGCCTCGGCCGCCAGGCGCTCGTAGACCTCCGGCCCGCCGATGAGCGCCTCCCGAGGGTCGGCCCGCACCTCCGCGGGGAGATCCTCGTACTCCTCCTCGGGCACGTACGGCGGGTTGCTCACCACCAGGTCGACCCACCCCCGCAGGTCGTCGGGGAGCGGCGCGAGGAGGTCCCCCTGCCGCACGTCCACCTCGAGCCCCAGCCGGGCGGCGTTCACCCGCGCGAGCTCCACCGCCTCCGGGGCGACGTCCGTGGCGAACACGGCCGCGTCCGGCCGCTCCCGCTTGATGGCGAGGGCGATGGCCCCGGTCCCGGTTCCCACGTCGACGACGACGGGCGCCTCGACCTCTCGGATCTCGCGGAGGGCCACCTCGACCAGGACCTCCGTCTCGGGTCGCGGCACGAACACGCCGGGGCGCACCTCGAGGCGGAGGCGGTGGAAGGCCTGCTCACCGGTGAGGTGCTGCACCGGGGTGCCGGCGCAGCGTTGACACAGGGCTCGACCGAACTCCCTGGCCTGCCGGGCGTCGAGCCGCTCGACCCTCGTGTACAGGCCGACGCGGTCGGTCCCGAGGACGTGCATGAGGAGGATCTCGGCGGTGGCCCGGGGGCTGTCCACGCCGTGGCGTTCGAGGTAGGCGGCGGCCCGGGCGATCAGCTGGGCGGGGCGCACGTCAGCCCTCCCCGGCCAGCTGGGCCGCCCGCTCCGCCGCCATGAGGGCCTCGACGAACACGTCGATGTCGCCGGCGAGCACGTCCTGGAGCTGGTGCACCGTGAGCTTCACGCGGTGGTCCGTGACCCGGTTCTCGGGGAAGTTGTAGGTGCGGATCTTCTCCGCCCGCTCCCCCGTCCCGACCTGCTGGCGGCGGGCCGCCGCCTCCTTGGCCGCGGCCTCCTCGCGGGCCCGCTGCAGCAGTCGGGCACGGAGGTACCGCATCGCCTTCTCGCGGTTCTGGAGCTGGGAGCGCTCCTCCTGGCACTCCACCCTGATGCCGGTCGGCTTGTGCACGATGCGCACGGCCGAGTCGGTCGTGTTCACGCTCTGCCCGCCCGGACCGCTCGAGCGGAACACGCTGATCTCGAGGTCCTCGGGGCGGATGTCCACCTCGACCTCCTCCGCCTCCGGCAGGACCGCGACGGTGGCGGTCGAGGTGTGGATGCGCCCCGCCGACTCGGTCACCGGGACCCGCTGGACCCGATGGACGCCGGACTCGTGCTTGAGGCGCGGGTACGCACCCTTCCCCCGGACCTCGAGGACGACCTCCTTGAACCCGCCCAGGTCCGAGGGAGAGGAGGAGATCACCTCGGTCTTCCAGCCGTGGCGCTCGGCGTACCCCCGGTAGAGCTGGAGGAGGTCGGCGGCCCACAGGGCGGCCTCCTCACCACCCGCGCCCGCCCGGATCTCCACGAGGACGTCCTTGTCCTCGTACGGATCCTTCGGGACGAGCAGCTCCTCGAGCCTCGCGCGCAGCTCGGCGGCGCGCGCCTCCGCCGCCGCCGCCTCCTCCCGGAGGTAGGCCTCCATCTCCGGGTCGGCCTCCTCCTTCGCCAGGGCGCGGGCCTCCTCCGCCTGTCTGCGGACGTTCAGGTACTCGCGGTAGGGGACGACGATCTCCCGCAGCTCGGCGAGATCCTTGCCGAGCCGACGGAGGCGCTCGGGGTCCCGGGCGACCTCGGGCGAGGCCATCTCGGCCTGGAGGGCCTCGTACCGCTCCTCGATCTCGCGCAGGCGGACGTCGACGTCCATACCCCGATCATCGCAGGCGGGGGCGCGGATCGCCGCCGACGTCGCGACCTAGCGCTCCTCCGGGAGCTCTCCCCAGTCGAGGTCGAGGGGCGGGATCTCCGGCGCCTCGAGCGACCCGGCGTCGGCCCAGGGGTCGTCGAAGGCGGCGTCGAGGAGGGCCTCGCGGGCGTCCGCGCCGAGATCGTCGGGGTCCTCGTCGGCCGGCTCGGGGCTGGCCTCCCCGAGCACGATCGTCCGCTCCTCCGGGCGTTCCTTCCGGCCTCCCTCGGGCGGGGCCTCGGCGCGCCCCTCCGCCTCCGATCCGGAGGGTGAGGGAACCGGACCCACCGGCGCCGAG
This sequence comes from bacterium HR12, assembly GCA_002898915.1. Lineage (GTDB taxonomy): Bacteria > Actinomycetota > UBA4738 > UBA4738 > HRBIN12 > HRBIN12. Next base: position 8,379 of record BEHO01000014.1, on the reverse strand, counting down.
ATCGTGGACTCGAGCTCCCTCGCCACCCCCACCAGCCGCTCCTGCATCCTCGCGAGCTGCTCCACGAGCTCGTCCCGCTTCGTCGCGAGCCCCGCGATGGTCCGGTCCGCCTGCTCGCGCGCCTCCCGCAGGGCGGCCTCGGCCTCGGCGCGGAGCTCGGCGGCGCGCGACTCCGCCTCGCTGCGGATCCGCTCCGCGTCGGCCCTGGCCTCGGAGAGGATCCGCTCGGCCTCCGCGCGAGCCTCCCGGCGCAGACGCTCGGCCTCCTCGTCCACGGCGCGGAGGAGCCCGGCCACGCGGCCGGCGAGCTGCTCGTACGGGTCCACCTTGGGCTGTTCCGCCGCACGGATGGCGTTCTCGGCTTCCAGTCGCGCCTCCCGCAGCATCGCCTCGAGCTGCTGGACCTGGTCCGCCACCTGCTCGAGGAACTCCCGGACCTGGGCCGGGTCGTACCCGCGCCGCACGGCGACGAACTCGCGGCGTCGGATCTGGTCAGCGCTCATCAGCACCGGCAGGTCGAGGTGGGTCCCGGACATGGGGAAGCCTCCTGTTCGCGGGGGTTCGCGCAGCATGCTAGCCGGCGGAGGCCGGGATGCAACCACCCCGACCGGGATCGTCCGACGGCTCGCGGACCCGCTCGGACCACGCAGCACCGGCGATCAGGCCCGTCGGGGCTCGGATCGGGCCCGCTCGCTCGCCCCTCGGCCCGCACGAGCATCGGACGCCCGGCACCGGCCCAGGCCAGGGCGCCGAGGGCGAGGAGGGTGACGACCCGCCGCTCGCCTGCCACGAGATCGACGGAGAGAAGGCTGCCGTCCAGGCCGTTCAGGCCGTTCAGGCGGTCGACGGCCCCTGGGCCTCGTGCTCGGCCTCGCGCCGCAGGACCTCGTTGAACGAGGCGATCGCCACCTCGATCATGTCCGGCTCCGGCGGCCGGGCGGGGATCTCCTGGAGCCACAGGCCGGGGAGCATGAGGGCGCGGATCAGCCGGGATTCCGGGTACCGGGCCCCGAGGCGGAGCATCTCGAAGGCGAGGCCGGCGATGAGTGGGATGGCCACGATCCGCGAGCCGATCCGCCACCAGATCCCCGGGCTCCCGAACAGGGCGAAGACGAAGATGGTGATGACCATCACGAGGAGGAGGAAGTTCGTGCCGCACCGGACGTGGAGCGTCGGGTACCGGTCCACGCGCTCCGGCGTGAGCTCCTCGCCGTGCTCGTAGGCGGCGATCGTCTTGTGCTCCGCCCCGTGGTAGGCGAAGACCCGCCGGATCTCCCGGGTCCGACCGATCAGCGCGAGGTAGCCGAGGAACAGGGCGACGCGGAACACGCCCTCGCCCGCGTTCACCAGCAGGCTCGCGTCCACCCGGTGCCCGACCCAACGGAACGCGAGCGCCGGCAGCACGATGAAGAGGCCGAGGAACAGGGCGACCGCGATCGCCATCGAGACCGCCATCTGGCGCGAGCTGAGCTGCTCCTCCTCCGGCGCCGACTCCCGGGCCGAGATCGCGAGCGCCCGGAACCCGATCGCGAGGGCCTGCCCGAGGGCGACCACCCCCCGCAGGAGGGGCCGACGCAGGATGGGATGGCGGTCGGCGATCGATCGGATCCCGTGGGACTCGAGGTGGAGCGAGCCGTCGGGACGCCGCACGGCGACGGCCCAGACGTGGCGCCCGCGCATCATGACGCCCTCCACGACGGCCTGACCGCCGTAGAAGGGCTCGGCGCGCGGCCGTGGCTGCCCCGCCATCCGGCCGCGCTAGGCGCTCGCCGTGCGGCCGTACCGCCGCTGGAACCGCTCCACGCGGCCGCCCGTGTCCACGAGCTTCTGCTTGCCCGTGTAGAAGGGGTGGCACCGGGAGCAGATCTCGACCCGGAGCTCGGCCTTCGTGCTGCGGGTCTGGAACGTGTTCCCGCACGAGCAGTGGACCGTGGCGAGCACGTATTCGGGATGGATGCCCTGCTTCATCGTCGCTCCTCCAGACCCGACAGCTTACGAGGCCGGCGCCTTGGCGATCTCCCGCAGGAACTGCTCGTTCGACTTCGTGGCCCGGATCTTGTCGATGAGCAGCTCGATGGCGGCGGCCGGCTCGAGCGCGTGGAGGACCCGACGCAGGCGCCAGACCAGCGCGAGCTCCTCGGGCGGCATGAGCAGCTCCTCCTTCCGGGTACCGCTCGCCTCCACGTTGATCGCGGGGAACAGGCGCTTCTCGGCCAGGGCCCGGTCGAGGCGGATCTCCATGTTGCCGGTGCCCTTGAACTCCTCGAAGATCCCCTCGTCCATCCGCGAGCCCGTCTCCACCAGGGCGCTCGCGATGATCGTCAGGCTCCCGCCCTCCTCGATGTTCCGGGCGGCCCCGAAGAACCGCCGCGGCGGGTACAGCGCGGTGGAGTCGATACCGCCCGAGAGGATCTTCCCCGAGGCCGGCGCCGCCAGGTTGTACGCGCGGGCGAGACGGGTGATCGAGTCCAGGATGATCACGACGTCCTTGCCCATCTCGGCCAGGCGCTTGGCGCGCTCCAGCACGAGCTCCGTGACCTGGATGTGCTGGTCCGGCGGCTTGTCGAAGGTCGAGTAGACGACCTCGGCCGGCTGCACCGTGCGCTGCCAGTCCGTCACCTCCTCCGGCCGCTCGTCCACGAGGAGGATGATCACGTGGGTCTCGGGGTTCGAGTGGATGATGCCGTTCGCGATGTTCTTCAGCACGGTGGTCTTGCCCGCCTTCGGCGGCGACACGACCATCCCCCGCTGGCCCTTCCCGATGGGGGCGATCATGTCGATGATCCGCCCCGTGATGTCCTGCGGCCCCGTCTCCAGGCGGAACCGCTCGTTCGGGAACAGCGGGGTCAGCTTCTCGAACACCGGACGGGACTTCGCCGTCTCGGGATCGAGGCCGTTCACGCTCTCGATCTGCAGGAGGGCCGGGTACTTCTCGTTGTCCCGCGGCGGCCGGACCTTCCCGGTGACGAGGTCGCCCTTGCGCAGGGCGAAGCGGCGGACCTGGGACAGCGAGACGTAGATGTCGTCCGGGCCGGGCAGGTAGCCGGAGGTCCGGAGGAACCCGTACCCCTCCGGCAGGATGTCGAGGAGCCCCGTGGCGGTAGGGGCGTTCGCGATCTCCTCCTCCCGCATCTCGAGCTCGCGCTGCCGACGTTCCTCCCGCAGCCGCCGACGCTCCTCCCTCGACAGGCGCCGACGGCCCTCCGGACGCGGGCCCTCCGGACGCTCCACCCGCTCCGGGGCGGGCGGCCGCTCGGGGGCGACCGGCGTCTCGGGCCGCGTCTCCGGCCGCTCCTCCGTCGCCGGGGCCACCCGCTCAGCCGACGCCGCCGGAACGGGATCGGCCTCGGCCGGGTCCGCGGAGGACCGGGCGAGGGACGCCTCGCCGAGCGTCGGGGCGCGCTCGCCGTTGCCGGCGGGCTCCTCGGCGATCGCAGCGGCCGCGCTCCCGGCCGCCGCCTGCCCCTCGCCGTTCGCCCGCGCCAGGATCGCCTCGATGAGCTCCGCCTTCTTCAGGCGCTGATGACCCTCGATCCCGAGGTCGCTCGCCAGCCGGTGCAGCTCGGCAGCGACCTTTCCCTCGAGGGTGCTGCGATCGATCGTCGCCAACCTAGGCTCCTTCCTTCAGCTCCTCCTGCAGGCCCTTCCAGTCCTGGAGGAACCTCTCCAACCCGATGTCGGTGAGGGGGTGTTTCACCAACTGTCGGAACACCGCGTACGGCATCGTCGCGATGTCCGCCCCCGCGCTCGCCGCCTCCACCACGTGCATCGGGTGGCGCAACGACGCGGCGAGCACGTTCGTCTCGTACCCCTGGACCTGGTAGATCTCGCAGATCCGTCGGAGCAGATCCAGCCCGTCGGCGCTCACGTCGTCCAGCCGCCCGAGGAACGGCGAGACGATGAACGCGCCGATCTCCGCTGCAAGGATAGCCTGCGCGGGCGAGAACACCAGCGTCACGTTGATCTTCACCCCGTCCCGGACCAGGCGCGAGCCCGCCTCGAGGCCCGCCGGCGTCATCGGCACCTTCACGACCGCGTTGGGGCCGAGCCCCGCGAGCTCCACGCCCTGCCGGTACATCCCATCGGCATCCAGCTCGGTCGTCTCGAGCGACACGGGCCCCGCCACCTCGGCGAGGATCTCCTTCCACACCTGGAGGGGGTCTGAGCGTTCCTTGGCCACGAGCGTCGGGTTCGTCGTGACGCCGCCGAGCACCCCCCAGCGGTTGATCTCGCGGATCTCCTCGATGTTGGCCGTGTCCAGGAAGAGCTTCACCTGCCACCCCCCTCAGCGGCGCTGCGGCGCGGGGACCCGATCTCGGCGGCGCGCTCCATCGCGCGCTCCATGATGAGGTCGATGACGGCCGCGAGCGTGTGGTCGAAGTCGTAGTTCGGCACGACCGGAACGCCGTGCGAGAGCGCCTGGCTCTTGATGAATCGCTGGATCCGCCGGATGTTCTCGAAGCCCTCGAGGTACCGGCCGGCGGGACGCCCCTCGTGGTCGCTCCAGCGCGCGACGAAGTGCCGCCGGTGGACGTCCTCGTCCTCCACGGTGATCACCACGGGGACCGCGAGGACGCGGTCCCGCCAGGCCTCCTCGTTCAGGAAGCCCGGGACGATGTGCGCGCCCTCCAGGATGATGTCGGTCCCCTCGATCGCCGCCCGCTCCACGAGCGCCTGGAGTCCGACGGCCACGGCCGAGGTCTGCTCGCGGAACCCCACGATCGCCGCGTCGCGGCCCGGCGGCTCCCGGAGCGCCGCCCCGGCCTCGAACGACGAGGCGTGGAGCGCCGGCATGAGCTCCCGCGAGAACATCGCCCGCATGACCTCCCGCACCGCGTCGCTGGCCACGACGCGCACGATCCCCAGGCGCGCGGCGAGCTGCGTCGCGATCGTGGACTTGCCGACCCCCGTGGTCCCACCGATGAGCACGACGAGGGGCACATCGAGGGCCTCCACTTCCCGCCACCGCAGGTAGTTCTTGGCGTACCGCTCGCCGGCCACCTCCTCGAGCACCGCGAGCGTCAGGCGGTCCAGCGTCTCGCTCGTCGCCGTGGGGAGGCCGAGCTCGAGCAGGCGCGCCTCGATCTCCTCGGCCACCTGGTACGCCCGCACGGGCGAGAGCCCCGTGACCATGACCTGCGAAGCCATGAGGCCCTTCGAGTACGGGAGTCCCGGCTCCCGGTTCGAGATCAGGATGTGCGGGCTCTTCTTGTCCCTCGTCATGTCCTATCGCCGCTCCTGGAACCGCCCCTCCGCCCGCTCGATCGTCCGGAGGAGCTCTCCACGGAGGTCCGGCTCCCCCTCCAGGGGGACGGCGCGGTTGTCCACGAACACGATCTCCGCGCCCCGCCGGAGCGCCCGATCGCAGGCCACGTCGACCGCCGCCGCCTTCAGCTCGGTGAGGAGCACGTCGTACCTGGGCGCTGCCTCCATCTCCTCGGTCAGCCCGGCCCGGTCCGCCAGGCGGGCGCTCCATCCCACCACGCGGCACCCGTGCGCCGCCTCCAGGTGGGCCGCGTGGGCCGCGGCGACCTCGGGCGGCGCCGTCGTGGCGAAGAACACGTCCCGCCCCCGCACGTCACCCAGCGGCAGCGGCTCGAACCCCGTTACGACGAACCGGGCATCGTCGCGCAACCGCCGAACGTGGGATCTCAAGGTGGAGAGGTGCTCATGCCCGGTCGGGCCAGACGCCATCGTAACAACGACCAGGTCCGATAGCAACAGCCGGAGGGGCCCCAGGTACCCCGCCAGGTACTCGGGGTTCACGGAGGCGGGAACGACCAGCACGCCGGCGTCCCACGGCACGGGCGGGATCGAGGACCCGCTGCCCTCCAGCACCACGAGCCCCGCGCCCATCCCCACGGCGAGCTCCGCCGCCAGTCGGACGCTCGAGACGTACGGGGCTCCCGCGAGCCCCCCGCCGGCCCGCCTGGCCCCGATCGTGGTCACCCCGGTGGTCACCGCGTCCTCCAGGTAGTCCGAGGCGGCGTGCTCGCCCGCCCGCACCAGCGCGAGCAGCCCCTCGAGCGTCACCGAACCCGCCGGGGCCACCTGGGGCTCGGGCGGCCCGCCCCGCCCCATGGCCACGACGATGGGGTTCCGGTCCGTCGCGGCCGCGACGCGCGCCAGCTCCCCCGCGATCGCCGTCTTCCCGGTCCGCTTCCCCGTGCCGATCACCGCGACCGTCGGCGCCCCGAGGGGCGGGCCGGCGATCGGCGGGTCGAGCCGGAAGTCCGCCCCGAGGTACGGGAGACCCCGGGCGAGCGCGACGGCGGCGAGCTCCATCCGCTCCCGGTAGCCGAGGACCGGCTCGTCCGAGAGGTCCACGACGCCCTCCGGCGCGAGCTCGTCGATGGTCGCCGCGAGCGCCCCCCGCGGATCCCCGCCCGCGGCGCGGGTCGGCACGCCGAGGTCCGGGACCGCGCCGGCCGCGAGCTTCTCCGCCCCGCCGACCAGGAGCGCCCCCAGCACCTCGTGTCCACGCGCCCGCACGGCCGCGATCCCCCACCGGGTGACCGGCGGGTAGTGCTCGCCATCCACGAGGACGAGGACCCTCACGCGCGCCTCCCGAGGGCCGCAGGATCAGTCGCCGAGCGGTGCCGTGGCTCGTTGCTGGACCGGCGGCTCGAACTCCCGGTAGTACTGCTCGTCGGTGGAGAGCGAGAAGTGGGCGATCATCGAGGCGCCCCCGAAGGGGTAGCGCCGCATGATGCGCACCTCGTCACCATCGATCTCGACCACGTTGTAGCAGGGCTTCGTGTAGCCGCGCACGCGCAGGGACGCCACGGTCCCGGCGTTCGCGATCCACAGGTTCTCGAGGTGCCAGACGTAGGGCACGTGCTTGTGCCCGGACAGCACGATGTTCACCCCCGCCGTGACCAGCTCCTCGAGGACGTCGCCCGCGTCGATCGCGATGTTCCGCTCCCGCCCCGTGCCGGGGATCGGCAGGAGGTGGTGGTGCAGGACGAAGATCTTCACCTCGGCCGGCTGCGCGAACTGCTGCTGGATCCAGCCGTAGTGCATGCGCCCGACCATGCCCTCGTTCAGGTCGGGCTCGCTCGAGTCGACCCCCACGATCCGCACCCCCTGGACCTCGACGCTCCAGTACCGGGGGCCGATGAGTTCCTCGAAGTGGAGGTAGCCCACGTTGCGGGCGTCATGGTTGCCCGGCACCGTGTGCATCGGCGCCTCGATCCGCTCCGCGTACGCCAACCAGGTCTTGTACTCCTGCCGGTAGCCCTCGTTCGTCAGGTCGCCGGTGTTGATGACGACGTCGGGGCGGAGCTCGTTCAGCTCGGCGATGACCCGCTGCATCATGTTGGGGACGAAGTACGGCGAGCCCACGTGGGGGTCGGAGATGTGGGCGATGGTGACCATCTCGCCCCGAGTCTACCGGGGCGCGCCGCGTCGTCCGAGCCCCTCCCGCGCGATACTGCGGACGTGAACGGGCTCGACGTGCTGCTCGCCGTCCTCCTCACCGTCGCCGTCGTGTCCGGGTACCGCCGCGGCGCCCTGCTGCAGCTCGCCACCTACGGGGGGCTGCTCCTCGGCCTCGCGGTGGGCGCCCTGCTGGCGCCCCGCCTCGCCGCACCCCTCGGCGACCCGGCGTCGGAGGCGTTCGTGACCCTCGGCGCGCTCCTGTCCGGCGCCGCGCTCGGCGAGGCCGCCGGGTGGCTCCTCGGAACGCGGATGCGGGACCGGGCTCGCCGCTCGCGGTTCGGAGCGCTCGACGCGGCCGGGGGCGCCGGGGTCACGCTCCTCGCGACCCTCCTCGTCATCTGGTTCATCGCCCTGAACCTGGCGAACGGCCCGTTCCCGCAGATCGCCGCCGAGGTTCGGGGGTCCGCGATCGTGCGCGGCCTGGACTCGACCCTGCCGGACCCGCCCCCGGCCATGGGCCAGGTCCGCCGCTTCCTCAACCGCTTCGGCTTCCCCGAGGTCTTCGAGGGGATCCCGCCGACCCCGGCGGCGCCCGTGGACGGCCCCACCGCGCGCCAGGCGACGCGGGCGGCCCAGCTCGCGTCCGGCAGCACGGTCAAGATCCTGGGTCGCGCCTGCGACCAGATCCAAGAGGGCAGCGGTTTCGTCGTCGCCGACCGCTACGTCGTCACGAACGCCCACGTGGTGGCGGGCGTCGGCGAGCCGCAGGTGAGCCGCGCCGACGGCGCGAGCACCCGCGCGATCACCGTGGCCTTCGACCCGGAGCTCGATCTCGCGGTCCTGCTCCTCGCGGAGCCGCTCGGACCGCCGCTCCCGCTCGCCCGGACGGAGGTCGACCGGGGCGCCGGCGGCGCGGTCCTCGGGTACCCGGGGGGCGGCCCGCTCCACGTCGAGGGCGCGGCGGTGCGACAGACGCTCGATGCGCTCGGCCGCGATATC
>BEHO01000013.1 GCA_002898915.1 bacterium HR12 | reverse complement strand
GGACGTCCTCACGCCGAAGGAGGTCGCGGGCGAGATCCTGGGCCCCGCGTACAGCTAGCTCCTGATCACCGTGCAGGCCCGCATCCTCGCGGACGACCGCGTGGCGAGGGTGCGGATCTGGAACCGTGACGGCGTGCTGGTGTTCTCCAGCGATCAGCGAGACAAGATCGGCGAGTACGTGGCCGAGGGCGATCCGAACATCGAGGCCGCCCTCGCCGGCGAGGTCGTGAGCGTGCCGACCGAGGCGACCCTGGGGCCCAAGGCGGGTCTGGCGGGCGCCGACGAGAAGCTGCTCCAGACGTTCGTGCCCCTCCACCTCTCCGGGGAGACGACGACCTCGGGGGTCGTCCAGATCGACCAGCGCTACGCGGCGATCGAGGAGGAGGCCGCGGGCTCGTGGACCTGGATCCGCGTCGGGCTCATGGCCGCGCTCACGCTCTCCGGCGCCTGGTTCCTGACGACGCTCCGCCGACGTCCGGTGCCGGCGGAGCCGGAGGTGGTCGCGACCCTGCCGGAGGGCGAGGCGGCGAGGGAGTACCGCGCCGTGCTCACGCGCGCCGAGCGAGCCGAGGCCGAGGCGGCCGCCGCGGCGGAGCGGATCCGCGAGCTCGAGGCCCGGGCCATCACGGCGGAGGAGCGCGCCGCGCGGGCGGAGGCCGACCTCGCCGAGGCCCTCCAGGCTCGTGCCGAGCCGGCGGCTGCGGAGGCGGAGGAGAAGCTCGCGGAGCTCGAGCGCGAGCGCCAGCGTCTCGAGGCGGACCTCGCGCGGATGCGGGCGGCCCTCGCGGAGCGGGAGGCGGAGCTCGCGAGCGCGCGGGAGGCGGCGGCCGGGGTCGAGGCGGGGGTCGCGACGCGGGCCGCGGACCTGGAGCGCGAGGCCGAGGCCGCGCGCGCGGAGGCGGAGTCGGCGAGGAGGGAGCTGGAGGCCGTCCGGACCGAGCTCGCGGAGCTGCGGGAGCGGGAACGGGGAACGGAGGGGGCCGCGGCGGCGCGGGTGGACGCCCTGGAGGCCGAGCTCGCCGAGGCGCGGCGGCGGGCCGACGAGGCGACGGCGGCCCGCGCGGAGGCCGACGCCCGGATCGCCGCCCTGGAGGCCGAGCTCGGCGCGGCGCGATCCGAGCTCGAGGCGCTCCGCGGGGAGCTGGAGGCCGCGCGCCGCGAGGCCGAGGCCGCGCGCGCGGAGGCGGAGACCGCGAGGACCGAGCTCCAGACGACCCGGGCCGACCTGGAGGAGGCGCGGGCGCGGCTCTCGGCGGGCGTCTCCGCGGCCGCCGAGGGAGACGGGGATGGCGAGGAGGTGGCCCAGCTCCGAGCGCGGATCGAGGAGCTGGAGGCGGCGCGGCGGAACGACGTGGCGGAGCTGCAACGGGCTCAGGAGGCGCTGGCGAACACCCAGTTCGAGGCGGCGCAGGCCCTGCGACGTGTGCGGGAGCTGGAGCAGGAGCTCGCGGCGGCGCGCGCCGGGACGGCGGAGGTCACGGAGCCCGCGGAGCCCGCGGAGGTGGAGGAGGGTCGGCCGACGATCGGGGAGCGGCTGGCGGCCATCGCCCGCGAACGCGGGTCGGCGCGGGAGGGCGGCGAGCCGCGACCCGCGGAGGGAGGCGAGCGCGCGGAGGCCGAGCCGGAGGCGGCCCCAGCGCCCTCGGAGGAGGGCCTGTCGCTCCGGGAGCGGCTGGCCCGTGCGGCGGCCGCCCGGCACCGGGCTCCCTCGCCCCCGCCCGAGGACGAGCGGGAGCGCTGACGGCCTTCAGGCCGTCGGCAGGGGGTCGACGGCGTACGTGTCGAGGAGACGCTGCTCGACGGCTCGGCCGTCGAGCAGGCGGGGCGTCGGATACCCGTAGCGCCGGGCGAGCTCGAGGTGCTCGCGGCAGAGGGGCACGAGGCGTCCGCCACGGTGCCGGACGACGACGTCGCAGCGCTCGCCGCCGCCGGGACCCGCGAGGAAGGCGCAGACGAAGCAGACCAGCCGCAGCCGCTGCGGGTACCCGTACTCGGCGCGGTACCCGGCCGTGTGCTCCACGACGCGCCCCCAGAGGGCCACGGTCCCGAGGACCGCGGGGTCCCGTGCGCGGCGGAGGCCCGCCAGGCCGTGGGTGGCGTACACGCCGCAGGTGCAGGTGAGGTCGGGCACCGGGTGGCGGCCGCGGCGAACGCACGAGGCCCGCATGGGCTCCCGGGGTGGCCACGGGCGACGGTCGCCGAACAGGGGAAGGAGCCGCAGGTCCTCGCCGTCCCTGGAGCCCGCGAGGATCCAGGTACGCCAGGCCACGACGGGCTCCGTGAGGGTGTCGCGCCTCGGCGCGACGAGGACGTCGAGCACCGCTCAGCCCTCGGTCGGCTCGTCGGGCCCGCGCGGCTCGCGCGGCGCCTCAGGCTCCCGCGCGGGGACGGGCACCGGGACGCGTTCGGGCACGGGGATCGTCTCGGGCACCGGGAGGGTGACCGGCTCGACCTCGATGATGCGCCTCGGGGGTCCGATGTCCACGCTCTCGACCTCCTCCTCCAGCTTGCACCCGGGAGCGTGCGCTGGCAAGCGGGCTAGGTCCGCACGAGGCGGTAGATCCCGGTCATGTCGCTGAAGTACAGGCGGCCGCGGGGGCCGACCTCGATCGAGATGATCCCGCGGTCGTGCCGGTACACCACCCGCGAGGAGCGCACGGTCGTGCGCCGGTCGCCGAGGGCGACGCGGCGGAGGAGCCCGTCGGTGACGGCGGAGAAGAACAGCCGTCCCTCGCTCCGCCGGCCGAGACCGCAGCCCTCGCAGAAGGCGATGCCCGTGATCCCCACGGCATCGGGCAGGTACAGCTCCGGCAGCACGGGGCGGGGGCCGTCGCGGTTCGTGTTCCGCGGCGCCGGCCCCTCGCAGGTGGCGCTCGGGCCCCACCCGTAGTTCCTCCCGGCACGGATGCGGTTCACCTCGTCGTTGCAGGCCGGCCCGTTGTCGGTGAGCCAGAGCCGGTCGGTCGGGGGTCGAAGGCGAACCCGAAGGAGTTGCGGAGACCGAAGGCCCACACGGGGGAGTCGAAGGGGTTGGTCGCCGGGACGGCCCCATCGGGCCGCACGCGGAGCACCTTCCCGCGGAGGTCGGCGAGCCGCTGCGCGCGGTCGGGCTCGGCGCCGTCGCCGATCGCGACGTAGAGCATCCCGTCCGGGCCGAACAGGATCCGGCCTCCGTTGTGGTTGGTGGCGGACCCGACCGGCGAGGAGAGGAGCACCCGGCGCCGGACGCCGACGCCGTCCTCCTCGCGGATCCGGAGCAGCTGGTTCTCGAGGTCGCCGCCGGAGCGCCGGGTCGCGTACACGTACACGAAGGGGCGGGACGGGTAGCGCGGGTGGAGCGCGACCCCGAGCAACCCCCGCTCACCGGCCGCGTCGATCCGCGAGACCCGGGAGAAGAGCCGATCGCGACCGGAACGGAGGTCCACGACGCGGACCTCGCCCGTCGCCTTCTCCACGTACCAGAGGGTGGGCCCGGGCCCGAACGTGAAGCCCACGGGCTGCGCGAGGCCGGTCGCCACCGGGCGCGCCCCGATGTCGGCGAGGGCCGGCGGGGCCGCGCCGAGCAGGACCAGGAGCAGGGGGCCGACGACGAGCGTGCGAGCGCGGAACCCTCGTCTACAGTGTGGCGCCATGACGACCTCCATCTTCGGCAGCGTGGTCCTGCGGACCGAGGACCCGCGCTTCCTGACCGGGTCCGCCCGCTACGTGGACGATCTCCCGGCCCCCGGCGCCCTCCGCGCCGTGTTCGTGCGCTCCATGATGGCGCACGCGCGGATCTCGCGCGTCGACACCTCCGAGGCCTCGGGGATGCCGGGCGTGGTCGGCGTGTTCGCCGCGGAGGACCTGGCGCTGCGGCCGCGGCCGCCCGCCGGCAACGTGGAGGGGCCGTTCGAGCGGCCGGTGCTGGCGCGGGACCGCGTGCGCTACGTGGGTGAGCCGATCGCCGTCGTGCTCGCCGAGACCCTGGCGCAGGCCGAGGACGCGGCCGAGACCGTCGGGGTGGAGCTCGAGCCCCTCGAGCCCGTGATCGGGGCGGAGGCCGCGCTGGCCGAGGGCGCGGCGATCCTGCACCCGGAGGCCGGGACGAACCTGGCCCACGCGTTCGAGGAGGGGTGGGACGAGGACGTGCTGGAGGGGGCCGAGGTCGTGGCGCGGGTGCGGGTGCGGCACCAGCGCCTCGCGCCGGTCCCGATGGAGCCGAACGCGATCCTCGCGGTGCCGGAGGACGGCGGCCTCACGGCCTGGGTCTCCACCCAGGTCCCCTTCGACGTCCGCGACGACCTCGCGGAGTGGCTGGAGCTGCCGAAGGAGCGCGTGCGCGTCGTCGCTCCCGACGTGGGGGGCGGGTTCGGCTCGAAGCTCCACGTCTATCCGGAGTACCTCGCGTGCGCGGCGGCGGCGCTGCGCCTCGGGCGTCCGGTCAAGTGGGTGGAGACCCGGAGTGAGAGCATGCTCGCCCTCAACCACGGGCGCGCGCAGATCCACGACGTCGAGCTGGGGGCGACCCGCGACGGGCGCCTCGTCGGCCTGCGGGTGGACATCCTGGCCGACCTCGGCGCCTACCCGATCGCCGCGTACCTGCCCCCGACGACGAGGACGATGCTGCCCGGGTGCTACCGCATCCCGCGGGTGGCCTCCCGCGGGCGCTCGGTCGTCACGAGCACGACGCCGGTCGCGGAGTACCGGGGCGCCGGACGACCCGAGGCCACGCTCTCGATCGAGCGGGCGATGGACGTGCTCGCGGACGAGCTCGGCATGGACCCCGTGGAGCTCCGGCGACGCAACCTCATCCCTCCGGACGCCTTCCCCTACCGGACGGCGGTGGGGAGCGTCTACGACAGCGGGGCGTACGAACGAGCCCTGGACGAGGCGCTCCGGCTCGCCGGCTACGAGGAGCTCCGCCGCGAGCAGGCGGAGCGCCGGGCGCGCGGCGAGCGCCGCGCGCTGGGGATCGGGGTCGCCTGCTACGTGGAGGTCACCGGTTTCAGCCGCAAGGAGTTCGGGGCCGTCGCGGTCGAGGACGACGGGTCGGTCGTGGTGCGGGTCGGGACCTCCTCCCACGGCCAGGGGCACGAGACCGCCTTCGCGCAGGTCGCCGCCTCCGTGCTCGGCGTGCCGGTGGAGCGGGTGCGGGTGCTGCACTCCGACACCGCGGTCGTGCCTCGAGGCGAGGGGACGTTCGGCTCGCGCTCCCTCCAGGTGGGCGGGACGGCTGTGGTCGAGGCGGCCTCGGCCGTCCGGGACAAGGCCCGGGCGATCGCGGCCCACCTCCTGGAGGCGGCGGTGGAGGACGTGGAGGTGCTGCCGGAGGGTCGGATCGGGGTGCGGGGCGCCCCGGAGCGGTCCCTCTCGTGGTCCGAGGTGGCCGCCGCGGCGCGCGATGCCGGGGCCCTGCCGGAGGGCGTGGAGCCGGGGCTCGCGGCGGAGGCCCGCCCGGCCCAGCCCGACTACACCTACCCGTTCGGGGCCCACGTCTCGGTCGTGGAGGTGGACCTGGAGACCGGGGAGGTCGCCATGCTGCAGCACGTCTCGGTGGACGACTGCGGCAGGATCATGAACCCCATGCTCGTGCGGGGACAGGTGCACGGGGGCACCGCCCAGGGGATCGCGCAGGCCCTGTACGAGGAGATGGCCTACGACGCGTGGGGCACGCCCTTGACGGCGAACCTGGCGGCCTACGCGATGCCGGCCGCGACGGAGCTCCCGGCCTACGAGAACGCCCACACCGAGACCCCGACCGGCCTCAACCCCCTCGGCGTGAAGGGGATCGGCGAGTCGGCGACGATCGGCTCGACCCCGGCCGTCCACAACGCGGTGATCGACGCCCTCTCGCACCTCGGCGTGCGGCACCTGGACCTGCCCCTCACCCCGGAACGGGTGCTGCGCGCGGTGCGCGCCGCCGGCCGGAACTAGGCTTCAGGCCCGCCCGGGCGGCCGCCGATGTTCCTGGAAAGGATGAAGCTCGGGCCGTCCAGGGGGAGCACGGTCGTGCCGGCGCTCGTCGCGGCGTCGGTGCTGCTCGGCGTGACCATGGCCCTCGCCGGACGGCCGATCCATGCGGGCCACCCCGGAACCGCCGTCGAGCCGACCCCGGGCGCGACCTCGAGCGGGAGCGGCCCCACGGCGTCCGCGACCCCCTCGCCGGGGCAGACCCAGGGTCGGGGGCGGTCGCCCGTGGTTCCGCCGCCCGGCTCGCACGCGCAGGGCTGCGCGGGCGCGCTCGGCGCGCCGGAGGCGGAGCTGGATCGGGCCCGCGGCGTGGAGCGGGCCGTGGCGCGGGTGTCCGCGAACTGCGAGCGGAACCCCCGGGCGACCGGGCTCGGCCGCGCGCTGGAGCGTCTCACCCGGCACGGGGACGAGAGGCCGGGACGGGACCTCGGCCGAGGGTCCGAGCCCCCGGGCCGCGGGCCGGAGGAGGACCGGGAGCGGGGGGACGGACCCGAGCAGGGCCAGCGGGCCGCGCCGCCCGAGCGGGGTGTCGGGCGGGACCGGGGCGAGGACGACGATCGCTCGGCGTCCCACGGCGGGGAGACGGCCGGCCGCCCCTGAGCGTGGCATCATCGGGGCGGTGCGCGTCGCCGGGATCGTCCTCGTCCTCGCCCTGCTCTCGGGCTGCACGGGTCCGTTCCGCCGGGCGGCGGGGACGCTGGAGGACACCCCCGCGCCGAGCCCGACCGCGGCGGCGACACCGCTCGCGCCCCGGGGCGACATCCGGATCCGCTCGCCCCTCGCGGGGGACGACGTCCTGAGCCCCGTCGTCGTGCGCGGCGTCGCGTCGTCGGAGAGCGGGGAGGTGCTCGTGCGCGTCGTCGACGCCGCCGGGACGGAGCTCGCCGCGATGGAGGTCCCGATCGGCTGCGGCGCCGGGTGCCGGGGGCGGTTCGAGGCGCGGCTCGCGTTCTACGTGCCGAGCCGGTCCCCGGGAACGGTTCAGGCGCTCGAGGTCGCGGCGGACGGCACGGTGCTCCAGGCCGCCGAGGTGCCGGTCACGCTCGTGCCCGGTGCGTGAGGCTCGGACCGCGTGCTAGGCTCGTCCTCGATGGCCGCGACGGCGTTGTGGCAGGAGCGGTTCCGAGCGCCCACGCTGACGCTCCCCCACTGGTCCCGGCATGCGCCCGGGCGCGCCGTGCTGACGTCCGACGAAGGCGGGTCGTTCCAGGTCCACACCTGGGACGTGGAGCGCGGGACGAGACGGCGGATCACCGACGAGCCGATCGGGGTCATCCACGCCACGATCTCCGCGGACGGGACGGAGGCGATCTGGTTCTCGGACCCCACCGGCGACGAGTCGGGTCGGTGGCTCGCGGTCCCGTTCGAGGGGGGAGAGCCGCGCGAGCTCCTGCCCGGCGTGCCGGTGGGATGGCCGGAGGGGCTGGCCGTCGGACGCCGTCGGGTGGTCGGGGTGGTCGCGGATCGGGACGGGTTCGGCCTGTACGTCTCGGAGGGGGGCGGCCCCGCGAAGGAGATCCTGCGGGACGTCGACGCGCTCGCGATCGGCGGGACCGCCTTCCACCTGGAGGGCTTCGAGGTCGGCGGGCTCTCCGCCGACGAGGAGCTGGTCTGCGTCTCGGCGGCGCAGGACGGCGACAACATCCACCGGAAGCTCCTCGTGCTGGAGGCTGCGACGGGGGCCGTCGTCGGCGAGCTCGCCGCCGGGCCCGGGTTCGGCGTGGACGCCTTCGCGTGGTCCCCGGTCGCCGGCGACCGACGGCTGCTCGTGCTCCACGAGCGCGAGGACCTGGGGCGCCCCGCGATCTGGGACCCCGTGACGGGGGAGCGGACCGACCTCCGCTTCGACCTGCCGGGCGAGGTGATCCCCGTGGACTGGTGGCCGGACGGCCGTTCGATCCTCGTCGTCCACCTCTTCCGCGGCCGGCCGCAGCTGTACCGGGTGGACGTGGCGAGGGGCACGCTCGTCGAGGTGCGGCACCCCCGCGGGGAGATCCACGGGGCCCGTGTGCGGCCGGACGGGTCGGTGTGGCTCCGCGTCTCGAGCGGGCACGCCGCGTCCCGGCTCCTCGACGACCGCGGCGGGATCCTCCTGCAGCCGGAGCGGCCCGGCCTCAGGGAGGGGGCTCCGTACCAGGAGTGGCTGTTCCGCAACCCCGCCGGCGACCTCGTGCACGGCTGGCTCGTGTTCCCCAAGGGCGAGGGCCCGTACCCGGTGTACCTGAAGGTCCACGGCGGACCGAGCTGGCTCTACGAGGACACCTGGTGGCCGGACGTGCAGATGCTCGTCGACGCCGGGTTCCTCGTCGCCATGGTCAACTACCGGGGCTCGATCGGGTACGGCCGGAGGTGGCGGGACTTCATCATCGGCAACATCGGCTTCCCCGAGGTCGAGGACACGGTGGCCGGCCTCGACGACCTGATCGCGCGGGGCGTGGCCGACCCCGAGCGGGCGGTGATCGGCGGGTGGTCCTGGGGCGGGTACGTCACGCTCCTCGCGCTCGGGACGCATCCGGACCGGTTCGCGGCGGGGGTCGCCGGGGTGCCGGTCGGCGACTACATGGCCTCCTACGACGAGTCGGCGCCGTCGCTCCAGGCCTACGACCGGTCGCTCCTCGGGGGCGTGGTGCATGAGATCCCCGACCTCGTGCGGGAGCGGTCGCCGATCACGTACGTGGACCGGGTCCGGGCGCCCGTGCTCGTGCTCATCGGCGAGCACGACACCCGCTGCGTCCCGGGTCAGGCCTACAACTACGTGAACGCCCTCCGCGAGCGCGGCGGCGAGGTCGAGGTGTACAGCTACGAGGCCGGGCACTCCTCCTACGTCGTCGAGGAGGAGATCCGACAGTGGGGCGCCGTCCTGGACTTCCTACGGCGCCACGTGCGCCTGCCGTAGGTCAGTCGCCGCCCAGCGTGGAGAAGACCCAGGTCCCGTCCTGCGCGATGCCGGTGCGCGGTCCTACGTAGGCGCCGAAGGCCTCGAGCATCCGCCGGACCTCGCGCTCGGAGATGCCGAGCTCGGTCAGCATCGCGCGCTCCTCGTCGGTCAGGTTCGTGAGATCCGCGTCGACGAGCGAGGGCCACACGTAGATCGTGCCGAGCTCGGGGGTCCCCTCGCGCGTCGCGAACGGCATCCGCAGGATCGCCGCGAGGGCCTCGAGGGGCGCGGGGTCGCGGCGCCACTCCGGCACGGGGTCGTGCCCGTCGCTGAAGTTGTAGGCGAAGCGGTCGGGGTCGATGAGGGTCTCGAGCGCGCCGAAGTCGCGCGCCTCGATGGCCGCGAGGATGGCGTCGCGCGTCTGCCGCACCGGCGTGGGCAGGCCCTCGTCCACGGGGCTCCCGGGGCTCGGCGTGGGGCTGACCGACGAGGTGGGGAGGGGGCCGTTGGCGCCGTCGGCCGGGGTGAGGCCGGCCGTGAGGACGGTCCGGGCGCCCAGGGCGAGACCCGCGGCGAGCGCGATCGCGGCCAGGGCGGCCGCCGAGGCGTTGCGCGCCCGGCGCCGGCGCGCGCGGCGAAGGGTGCGCCGCTCGAACGCCTCGTCGGCGCGGAGACCGGCGGCGGCGCGGCGCAGCAGGTCCGGCATCCGGGTCTCGAGATTAGGCATCCTCACCCAGCTCCTCTCGCAGCCGGTCCATCCCGCGCGAGACCATGGACTTGACGGTCCCGACGGGGCGGCCGAGGGCGTCGGCGACGTCGGCCTCGGAGAGGTCCTCCAGGTACCGGAGGACGACGGCGGCGCGCTGCTCCGGTCGGAGGGTCGCGAGGGCGGCGAGCAGTCGGTCCCGTTCCTCGAGATCCGGCCCGGGTGGCGCCGCGGGGTCCGGTCGCTGGCGCTCGAGCCAGGCGCGCTCGACGCGGCGCCGACGGAAGTGCGAGTTCGCGAGGTTCACGATCGTCCGTCGCAGGTACCACCAGAAGGCGTCCCGGCTCCGGAGGTCGTGGAACCGCCCCAGCACCCGGACGAAGGCGTCCTGGACGAGGTCCTCGGCGAGCGCGCGGTCCCCGGTGAGGAGGAACCCGAGGGCGAGGGCGTCGTCCACGTGGCGTCGGTAGAGCTCCTCGAGGGAGGTGGTCGCCGTCCCCGCGCGCTCCGTCCGCTCCGTCACCGACGGCATCATGTCGAACCTGAAGACGCGCGTCCCCCCATCGGCGTTCCATCATGGGGGTGTGGCGACGATCCGGATCCGGCGGCGGGGCGCGGCGGGCAAGTACCAGATCTGGGCGCGCGCCCGGAACCCGGAGCGGTGGCCCGAGTGGGCCCCGCTGCGAGGGGTCCTCGCGGACGGCCCCCTCCGCCCCGGGCTGGAGGGAGAGCTCGTGCTCGCGCTCGGGCTCCGCGTCCGATTCGAGGTGCTCGAGGCCGATCAGGAGCCCGGCGGCTTCACCTGGGTCCTCGGCTCGGGCTGGGCGCGCCTGCGGATCGAGCAGGAGGTCGCCGAGGGGCTCGCCGGGGCGGTGCTCTCCGGCTCGGCCCCGATCGTGCTCCTCGCCGCTCCGGTCGCCGGCGCCGCGCTCGCGCGCCTGGTCGCGCCGGCGCGGCCGATCAGTGGATCGCGTCCTCGCCGCGCTCGCCGGTCCGCGTCCTGATCGCGTCCTCGACCGGGGAGATGAAGATCTTCCCCTCGCCGATCATGTGGCTCTTCAGCGAGTCCTGGATGGCCTGCACGATCCGCTCCACGTCGCCGTCGGACACGACCATCTCGACCTTCATCTTGGGATGGAACCGGTACTCGCCCGGCGGGGCCGCCTCGCCGCGGTGGAACCCGCGCTGGACGCCGAAGCCCTTCACCTCGCTCACGCTCATGCCGACGACGCCCTCGACGGCCATCGCGTGGGCGACCGTGTCGAAGTCGAAGGGTTGGATGTAGCACTCGATCTTCTTCACGTCCGGGACCTCCTTCCCTCCGGCCCCCACCGCGTGGGTGCTTGTGTACACCGGATCCGGCCTCGGCGTAAAGGGAAGGGGCCGCGCCCGCGGCCCCTTCCGCCGGACGGATCCGGGGTTCAGACCACGCCCTGGTCGAGCATGGCCTCGGCGACCTTCACGAAGCCGGCGATGTTCGCGCCGAGGACGTAGTTCCCCGGCTGCCCGTAGTCCTCGGCGGTCTCCCTCACCGTCTTGTGGATCGCCTTCATGATGCTGTGCAGGCGCGCGTCGACCTCCTCGCGCGTCCACGCCAGGCGGAGGGCGTTCTGCGACATCTCGAGGCCCGAGGTCGCGACCCCACCCGCGTTCGCGGCCTTCCCCGGCCCGTAGAGGATGCCGGCGGAGAGGAACTGGTCCACCGCGTCCGGGGTGGAGGGCATGTTGGCGCCCTCGCTCACGACGTAGACGCCGTTGTTCAGGAGGTTCGCGGCGTCCTTGCCGTTGATCTCGTTCTGGGTCGCGCTGGGGAAC
>BEHO01000012.1 GCA_002898915.1 bacterium HR12 | reverse complement strand
CGCCTCGACCGGCGATCGCATGGCCGGCTACCCCGACGCCTGGAGCTCGACCTTCGGCGCGAGCGGGACGATCCTCACGCTCGGTCGGCGCGTGCGGGTGGTGGACGCGGGCTCCGGCGAGCGGATCGACGCGATCGCGCGGAACCGAGGGGGCCTCTGGGGGCTCGCCGCGAGCCCGGACGGGCGCCGGATCGCCGTCTACGGCGACACGGGTCTCGCCACGATCCTCGACGCCGCGTCGCACGAGGTCCTCGAGCGGCTCGGCGAGCCCACCGGCCCGTACGACGACATGGTCGACGTCGCGTTCGCTCCCGAGGGGAGGCGGCTCGCGGGCATCAGCGGTCTCGCGACGTTCTACCTGTGGGACGTCGGGACCGGCGAGGAACTGCTCCGCTTCCAGGCGCATACCGGCCTCGCGTCGGCGGTCGCCTTCAGCCCGGATGGCACGATGCTCGCGACCGCCGGCGGGGACGGCGCGTCGGTCTGGAGCGTGCCCTCGGGCGAGCTCCTCGCGTCGATGAGCGACGCGGGCCGCATCGCCGACGTCGTGTTCCGCCACGACGGCGAGATGATCGCGACGGCCGGCGACGACGGCGTGACCAGGGTGTGGGAGGCTCGGACCGGCCGGCAGGTGGTCGCGCTCGGCGGGAGCTCGACGGGGATGACCCGGGTCGCCTTCAGCCCGGATGGGCGCAGGCTCGCCGCCTCCGACGTCGACGGGACGATCCGCGTGTACGCGCTCGGCCTTCCAGAGCTGATCCGCCTGGCTCGATCGCGGCTGACGCGCGGCCTCACCGACGACGAGTGCCTCCGCTACCTGCACCTCGCGGCGTGTCCCCCCGCAGGCGGCACGGGGGAGGCGATCGAGGTCCCGCCTCCTCCGACCCCGAGCGCGACGGGGCCCGAAGGCGCCTACCTGACCACGATCCGGGCCGGCGATCTGCCGGGCCGCTTCCCCTCCCGACCGATGGAGCGGACCACCGGCTCGTTCACGTGGAGCCTGAGCGCCGGGACCTGGCGGATGCACCAGGAGATGCCGGACGGGTCCGAGGACGACTGGTCCGGTTCGTACGTGATCTCCGGCGATCGGATCGGGCTCACGCTCGAGGAGGGGGATCCGGCTTGCTTCGGGACCACCGTGTCGGGCGCGTGGTCGCTCGGCGCCTCCACGCTCTCCCTCGCCGAGATCGCCGTCGACGGTCCGGCCGGATGCGGGGACGACCCGCGGCTCACGACCTGGTTCCGGGCGCTGTTCCAGGCGCGGCCGTGGCTCCGGGTCAGCTGAGGGCCCGCGGGATCACGAGGGCGTCCACGGCGACGCATCCGCGGGGCCCGCAGATCACCGGGTTCACGTCGAGCGCCTCGAGCTCCTCGCCGAGGTCGTGGGCGAGCCACGAGAGGGCCACGATCGCGCGGACGAGGGCCTCCACGTCGGCGGCGGGCATCCCCCGGACGCCGTCCAGGAGCGGCCGGATCTTGAGCCGGTCGACGAGCCGTCGGGCCCGCGGCGGATCGAGGGGGGGCAGCGCGAGCCGCCGATCCCGGAGCACCTCGACCAGGATCCCGCCCGCGGCGACGAGCACGAGCGGCCCGAACTGCGGGTCGCGCACGATCCCGAGCGCGACCTCGACGCCGGCCGGCACCATCTTCGCCACCGTCACCCGCGGACCCAGGGTGCGCTCGAGGTCCGAGTAGGCGTCCTCGAGGGACGGTGAGTCATCGATCCCGACCCGCACACCGCCGACGTCCGACTTGTGCTGGACGCCCGGCATCGCGGTCTTCAGCACCACCGGGAACCCGAGGTGCTCGGCGGCGGCGATCGCGTCCTCGAGCGTCTCGGCCCGTCGAGCCTCCACGACGGGCACCCCGTAGTCGGCGAGGAGCGCGAAGCCCTCCAGCTCGTCGAGGGGCGCGCCCGAGCGCAGGCGCGCGCGCCAGCGCTCGCGAACCTCGTCGGAGGCGGGCGAGGAGCCCGAGAGCGGGGGCAGCGCGCGATGGTCCCGGTGCTCGAACAGGTGCCGGAAGGCGGCGAGCCCCGTGAGCGTGCCCTCGAGGGCCGGCGCCCCCGCGTCGTAGATCCGCCGCACGTCCTCCCGGGAGATCCCGCCGGCGAAGTTGCTGAGCATCGCCATCGGCTTGTCCGTCTCCGGCCAGACCTTCAGGAAGCAGGAGAAGTAGCCCTCCTCGTCGGCGTCGTCGGTGACCATGTCCACGGCGAACGCGAGGGCCGCCACGTTCGGGTCCCGCACCAGCGTCCGCAGGGACTCGGTGATGACCGTGCCGGCGTCGCGCCCGGTCCCCCAGAAATCGAGCGGGTTGATCGGCGCCAGGCCCTCGTCGAGGATCTCGGCCAGCCGCGCCGTGCTCTCCGGCGTGAGCGTCGCGAGGGGGACCCCGACGGCCGCCGCGGCGTCGACCATCAGCGCCCGCTCGCCTCCCGAGTCGTGCGCCGTCGCCAGCGCGCCGGGTCCGGCCCGGCGGCCGGCCGCGAAGAGGGCTAGGGTGTCGGCCATCTCGTCGAGGGACTCGACCCGGTGGATCCCCTCCGCCTCGAACAGGGCCTCGTAGGCCCCGTCCTCCCCCGCGAGCGCGCCGGAGTGGGCGGCCACCATCTCGCGGGTGAAGGCCTCGCGGCCCACCTTGAGGACCACCACCGGAACGTCCCGCTCGCGGGCCACCCGCATCGCCTCCCGGAACCCGGCCGGGTCGCGGATGGTCTCGATGAACAGGCCGATCGCCCGGGTGCTCTCGAGCTCGAGCGCGTACGCGAGGTAGTCGGCGGCGGTCGTGACGAGCTCCTGCCCCGAGGAGACGACGAGGTTGAAGCGCAGGTTCCGGTCGTTGTGCAGGAGCGCGGCGAAGGCCGAGCCGGAGTGGCTCACGAACGTGATGCCCCCCGGGGGAAGGTCGGCCGGCTCCTCCCACCCCGTGGCCCGCAGGCCCCGCTCGAGGTTCACGAAGCCCATGCAGTTCGCGCCGCAGACCGCCATCCCGGCCTCGCGCGCGATCCGGGCCAGGCGCTCGGTGAGGGGTGGAGCGTCCTGCCGCGGCGCCTCGTAGGCGCTGGCGTAGATGACGGCCGAGCCCACGCCGCGCTCGGCGCACGCGCGGAGGGTGTCCTCGAGCTGGGCGTTGGCGAGGGCGATGATCGCCAGGTCCACCGGCTCGGGCACGTCCGCGATGGACGGGTAGCAGCGGAGGCCGAAGAGCTCCTCGTACCTCGGGTTCACGGGGTAGACGGCCCCGTCGAACCGTCCGAGCTCGACGAGCTCGCGCATCGTCTCGTGCCCGACCGAGCCCTCGCGCGCGCTCGCGCCGATCACCGCCACCGAGCGCGCCTCGAGCATGCGGCGCAGCGCGTGGCGGCGCGCCTGCCTCTCGTTCGCCGTCACGGACCCGAGGCTACTTCTTCTTCAGCGCCCGGTCCTTGACGGCGGCCCGGAACGCCTGCCAGCCGGGGATGCCGTTCACGCCGCCGCCGGCATGGGTCGCGCTCGAGCCGTGGTACAGGCCCCGGATGGGGGTCCGGTAGTCCGCGTACCCGGGAGCCGGCCGCATGTGGAAGAGCTGGTCCACGGCGAGCTCGCCGTGGAAGATGTTGCCCCCGATCAGCCCGAGCTCCTGCTCCATGTCGTAGGGGCCGATGATCTGCCGGTCGATGACCGCGCTCTTGAAGTTCGGCGCGAGCGCCGTGTACTCGTCGATGCAGCGGTCGGCGTAGGCCTCGAGCTCCTCGCGGTGCGGCTCCTTGCTCCACTCGTGGGGCACCCACTGCGTGTACATCGAGAAGATGTGGATGCCCTCGGGGCAGAGCTTCTTGTCCAGCGTGGTCGGGATGACGCCGTCCACGAAGGGCCGCGTCGCCGCCTTCTTCTCCATGTGCGCGTCCTGGAAGGCGCGCTCGGCGTAGTCCGTGGAGAAGCAGAGCTCCACCGAACCGGTGTGGTGGTCCTGGAGCTCCTTGCCGGGATCCGCGATGAAGTCCGGCAGCTCGGACATGGCGACGTTGATCTTCACCACGCCCGAACGCGTGCGCCAGTTCTCGATGTCCCGCACGAAGTCCGGCGGCAGCTCCACCCGGTCGATCAGCTGGAGGAACGCGATCTTCGGGTGGATCGTCGTGACCCCGATCGGGGCGTACAGCTCCTCGCCGCTCTCCAGCGCGACCCCGACGAAGCGGCCGTTCCGCACGAGGATCTTCGCCACGCGCGCGTTCGTGCGGATCTCGCACCCGTAGGACTCGGCCGAGCGTCGGATGGCGTCCGCGACCGCGCCCATGCCGCCCTGCTGGAAGCCCCACGAACCCAGGTGGCCGTCACCGACGTCCCCGATCGAGTGGTGCAGCATCACGTACGCGGTCCCCGGCTCGTCCGGCCCGGCCCAGGTGCCGATCACGCCGTTGACCGCGAGCATGCCCTTCACCGCGTCGGACTCGAACCACTCGTTCAGCAGGTCCGTGACGCTCATCGTGAAGAGCTTCGTGACGCTCGCCACGCCGCGGACGCCGAGCTTGCGCATCCGCCACGCCGTGTCCGCTGTGGCCAGGAGGTCGCCGAGGGCCAGGGACCCGAGCTTCGGCGGCGTCCGGAGGAGCAGCGGACCGAGGACGTCGGCGACGCCCTTCAGCCACTCCTCCCAGAGCGGCAGGGTCTCCGCGTCCTTCTTCGAGAACTTCGCCACCGACTCGTACGACTTCGCCGCGTCGTCCGCGTAGACCTTGATCGAGCGCCCATCGGGGAAGGCCTGGTAGTAGGGCCCGAACGGCGTGACGTCGTAGCCGTACCGCTTCAGCTGGAGCTCGCGGATGATGGTCGGCGGCATGAGCGACATCACGTACGAATAGGTCGAGACCTTGATCTCGGGGTGGTTCGGGAACGGGGCGCTCGTGTCCGCCGCGCCGCCCGTCTTGTGGCGCGCCTCGAGCACCACGGCTCGAGCCCCCGCCCGCGCGAAGTACGCGCCGGCCACGAGCCCGTTGTGCCCCCCACCGATGATGATCGCGTCGTACTCGCCTGCCATCGGACCCCCTCTCCTTCGGGCGACCGTCCGTCCGAATCTTCCTCCGACTTTGAACGGTGAGTCAAGTCGGATCGAGCGGTGCACGGGTTGACAACCCCGCACCACGGGCTAAAGTTGCCTGAACGCCGGTTCAGCGGGCCGGAGGCATGGGTCCTGCGGCGTCTCGAACGGCGTTCAGGAGGACGGACGTGAGCGGCACCGCGACGAAGGCCCGGGACCGGCACCAGGAGATCCTGGACGCGGCCGCGCGCGTCATCACCGAGCGCGGTCTCGCCGAGACGCGCATCGCGGACATCGCGGAGCGGACCGGGGTCTCCCCCGGGCTGATCCTCTACTACTTCGACTCCAAGGACCGCCTGCTCTCCGAGGCGCTCACGTACGCGAACGATCAGTTCTACCTGCGGATGTCGCGCGAGATCCGCCGGATCGACTCCGCCCGCGAACAGCTGCGGCGGCTCATCGACCTCTCGGTCCCGGGGTACCTCCCCGAGTACGGACGGCTCGACGAGTGGGCTCTCTGGGTCGAGGTCTGGGTCCGCGCGCTGCGGGACCCCGAGATGGCGAAGGACCGCGAGGCCCTCGACCAGCGGTGGCGGAACCAGATCGCCGAGATCATCCGGGCCGGCCAGGCCTCCGGCGAGTTCACGTCCACGGTCCCCGCCGAGGAGCTCGCCCTCCGCCTCGCGTGCCTCATCGACGGCCTCGCGATCCAGGTCGTGATGAACGACTCGCAGGTCACCCCGGAGCGCATGCACCGCACGTGCATGGAGGTGGCCGCGAACGAGCTCGGCTTCGCGCTGTAGGCCTGCTCAGGCGCCGCGCTCGGCGAAGCGCCGCAGGTCGGCCAGGTGCTCCTCGTAGTGCTCGATCGTCTCCCACAGGAACCAGCGCTCGGCCGTCTCGTCGACCTCCGGCAGGGCGTCCCACGCCGCGAGCATGCGGGCCCGCGCCACGTCGACCCCCTGCTCCACGTCGGCCAGGGACATCGAGCGCGACTCCTCGAGCACCCGCGCGTTCTCGGCGTCCGTGGCCTCCTCGTCGTCGGGGGGCTCCACGAAGGTGCCCTCGCGCATCTCGTCCAGCATCCGGGCGAGGTCGGTCCACCAGTGGGCGATGTGCCAGAGGACGTCCTTCACCGTCCACCCCTCGGCCGTCACGGTCGGCTCCTCGAGCCGCTCCGGCGGCAGGGCGTCCACGAGCCTCCGAACCTCCGCCCAGGCGTCGCGCTCCCGCTCCGTCAGCGTCCGCTTGTCGGTCATCCCCCCTCCTCCGTCGGTCAGCCGGCCAGCGTCCGGACGCCGCGCTTGGCGAGCTGGTCGGCGATGATGTTCCGCTGGATCTCCGAGGTGCCCTCCCAGATCCGGTCCACCCGCAGCTCACGGTAGAAGCGCTCGGCGACGTTCTCGCGCATGTAGCCCCGTCCGCCGAAGATCTGGACGGCCCGGTCGGCCACGCGGTTCGCCATCTCGCTCGCGTAGAGCTTGGCCATCGAGCACCGCGCGTGCTGGACCTTCACGTCCACCCCGCGATCGATGTTCTTGGCCAGCTCGTACGTCATGAGCCGGGCGGCCCACAGCTCCGTGAGCGAGTCGGCGAGCATGTGGGCCACGGCCTCGTGCTCGATGATCGGCCGGCCGAACTGGACCCGCTCCTTGGCGAAGGCCGTGGCCTCCGCGATCAGGCGCTCGGCGGCGCCGCAGCAGCGCGCGGCGATCATCAGCCGCTCGTAGCGGAACCACGCGTACGTGAAGGTCAGGCCGTCCCCCTCCTCGCCGATACGGTGCGAGGCCGGCACGCGCACGTCCTCGAAGGCCACGATGGCGTGGCTGTCGGGGAAGGTGTGGGAGTAGGCGGGTTCGCGCACGAGCCGCACCCCGGGGGTGTCCTTGTCGACGAAGAACATCGCGTGCTGGCCCGCGTGGGGCCCGTCCGCCAGCTTGGCCTGGAAGAAGCAGTAGTCGGCCACGTTGAACGAGGTCACGTGCCACTTCGTCCCGTTCAGGACGTAGCCGTCCCCCTCCCGGCGCGCCGTGGCGGCGATGGCGTCCACGTCCGACCCGGCCCCCTCCTCCGTGATCGCGTAGCACTCGTGCCGCTCGCCCCGGATCGTGGGGATGATCCACCGTTCGAGCTGCTCCGGCGTGACGACCTCGGGCGCCCACGAGGGCGGCGTGTGGACGCACCAGCCGAGGGCGTTCGTCGCCCGCCCCAGCTGCTCGGACACGAGCACCTGTTGGAAGGTCGTGAAGCCGCCGCCACCGAGCTCCCGGGGCATGTTCATCGCGTACAGGCCGAGCTCCATTGCCCGGCGGCGATGTCGCTCGCGCACCTCCTCGGGGATCCGACCGCCGTGCTCCTCGGCGTGGACCTCCCAGGGGATCAGCTCTTCGTCGACGAACCGCCGGGCGACCTCCTGGATCCGGCGATCCTCCTCCGTCATCGGGTACGTGCCCACGACGCGCATGCCCCACCTCCGCGCGGAGCATACCCGGAGGCTGAACCGCCGTTCAGGCTTCCAGGGGCGCGCCCTCAGTTGACGAGGTCCGGCTCACCGACCCACAGCACCTCGAGGCGGTCGGCGTGGGCGTCGAGCATGGCGACCGTGTGCTCGTCCAGCTCGTGCTCCCGCTCGGGGATCTCGACCCGCTCGACCTCGTCCCCGAAGAGCGCCGAGGAGAAGTACCGCTGGCCCGAGTCGGCGATGACGGTGACGATGCGCCGGAGCTCGGGATGGACCCGGGCCACCTCGAGGGCCGCGGCCACGTTGCAGCCGGAGGACGTCCCGCAGAAGATGCCCTCCTCGTGAGCGAGGCGGCGCGTCATCTCGCGGGCCCGCTCCGTCGGCACCGCCACCACCCCGTCGATCACCGCGAGGTCGAGGTTCTTCGGCACGATGCCGTCCCCGATCCCGGGGATCCCGTGCGGCCCCCATCGCCGCGCGGAGATCAGCGCGCACTCCGCGGGCTCCGCCGTGTACACGCGCGTCGGCGCGCCGCGCTCGCGCAGGAACCGCCCGACGCCGCTGATCCAGCCCCCGGTGCCCTGCGCCGCGACCACCGCGTCGATCCGCCCCTCCATCTGCTCCCAGATCTCGGCCGCCGTGGTCAGCCGATGGGCCTCGATGTTGTCGGGGTTCTCGAACTCGGCCGGCACGAAGTAGCGGTCGGGGTCGGCCGACCGGAGCTCCTCCATCTTCGCCAGCGCGAGGTCCACGTCGGACTCTCCGCCGGGGGTGAGGATCAGCTCGGCGCCGTAGGCGCGGATCAGCTTCTTCCGCTCCTCGCCCATGCCCTCCGGCATGATGATCGTGCAGGGGTACCCCTTGATCGCCGCCACCGCGGCGCAGGCGATGCCGGCGTTCCCGGTCGTGCACTCCATCACCGTCATGCCGGGGCGGAGGTCGCCGCGCTCCTCGGCGCGCTCCAGCATGAACCGGTAGATCCGGTCCTTCACGGAGCCGGTGGGCCCGTACCACTCGACCTTCGCGTAGAGCTCGACCTCGGGGGCGATGCGCGCGAGCCGTACGAGCGGCGTCGCCCCCACGGCGTCGAGCAAGGATGCGACCGGTCGTCGGTAACGGTCCCACGCGATCATCCCTCACCTCCCTACGAGTGCCGAGCGTCGCTCGACGTAGCCGAGCCGACGCGAGATCGCGTCGGCGATCTCCACCGCGTGGCGGGCGACCCGGGGCAGGTCGATCGGACGGAGCCGGAACGCGGGGCCGCTCACCGAGAGCGCCGCCGTCACCGTGCCGTCGGCCTGACGGACGGGCGCGGCGACCGCGTTCAACCCCTCCTCCAGCTCCTCCAGGGTCTGGGCGTACCCCCGCCGACGCACCTGCTCCAGCTCCTCCGCGAGGGCGACGGGGTCGGTGATCGTCTGCGGCGTGAAGGCCTCGAGGTGCGCGAGGTGCTGGCGTCGCTTCGCCGGGGGCATCCATGCCAGGAGCACCTTGCCGTTCGAGGTGCAGTGCAGGGGGGTGCGGCGCCCCACCCAGTTGACGGAGACGACCGACCGGCTCCCGTTCACCTGGTCCACGTACACGACGGAGTCGCCGGAGAGCACGCCGAGGTTCACCGTCTCGCGGGTGCGGTCGGCCAGCTCCTCCAGGAGCGGGCGCGCGACGCGGACGATCTCCAGCTCCGCCATGGCCGCCCCCGCGAGCCGGATCAGGCCGAACCCCAGGCGGTACTTCTCAGTGACGGGGTCGCGCTCGAGCAGGCCACGCTCGGCGAGGGCCGCGACGAGACGCGAGGCCGTCGCCTTGTGCACCCCGAGCCGCCGACCGAGCTCGGTCACGCCGAGCTCGCCGGCGTCGGAGATGTGCTCCAGCGCGCTGATCGCGCGCCGTACCGACCGCAGGTTACCCGCGTCCTCCATCTCCCCAACCCCACCGGGTTCCCCGGAGGCCATGCCGCGCCTCGAGGGGGGCCGAACGATACCACGATGTGGCGAGATGCGCATCTCGTTGCGGAGCGCGCGACGCGGGTGGGCCCGGCACCGCGCGCGCTCCCCTACGCGAGCCCCCGGACCTCAGCCCTCGAGCGCCTCCAAGGACGCGGGCGCGCCACGCGATCGTGGGGGCGACCTGGTTGAAGGTGAACACGTGGAGCGCGCCGACCCCCGCCCTCGGATCGGCGAGCGTCGCCGCGAGGGCCTCGAGCAGACCGTCGGGGCCGAACCGCCCCCGGGCGATCCGACCGAGGAGCGACCGGTTCTTCCGCAGGTAGCGCGCGGAGGAGGCGAGGCCGATCCGCGCGGAGATCGAGAGGAGCCGGACGAGGTCCGTGACCCCCGGCACGCCGAGGTGCACCTCGAGCCCGACCCCGGCGGCCCGGACGTCCGCGATCCAGGCGGCGAGGGCGTTCGGGTCGAAGCACATCTGGGTGGTGACCCAGTGGGCCAGCGGGGCCTTCGCGAGGAGCGCCGTCCGGAGCGCCGCGGGCGGGATCCCGGGGTGGCCCTCCGGGTAGCCGGGCACCCCGATCCGCTCGAAGGGGCTCCCGAGCTCGTGCACCGCGCGGAGCAGCGCGAGCCCGTCGGCGAACCCGCCCGGCCGATCGCCGTCGCCCCCCACGACGAAGGCCTCGCGGAGCCCCGCCTCGCGGCAGCGGGCGAGGAGCTCGGCGAGATGGGCGCCGTCGCGGATCAGGCGGGCCGACAGGTGCGGGGTCGCGGGATGGCCCCGCGCCGCGAGCTCCGCCGCCAGCTCCAGCGTCGCCTCGATCCCTCGGCTGGGGGAGGCGGTCACGGTCACGGGCGCGCCCGGGGGGAGCTCCTCCGCGCGCTCGAGGGCCGAGGGCAGCGGGATCAGCTCGAACCGCGCCGCCGCGACGACGCGGCGCACGGCCGCGCGCTCCTCGGCGCTCAGGCCCTCGAGCGCCCGGGGGCGGGGCTCACTCGTTCGCATCGGGGAACGACGCCTTCTTCCGCTCGATCCACTCCCGGAGCTCCTCATCCACCGCCTCGTCCATCGGCGGCGGCTCGTACTCCGCGAGCATCCGCTTCCAGATCGCGTTGGCCCGCTGGGCCGCGTCGAGCGACCCCTCCGCCTCCCACTGCTCCACGCTGTTGTTGTCGGCGATCGTGGACCGGTAGAAGGCCGTCTCGAAGTTGGCGAGCGTGTGCGCCGAGCCGAGGAAGTGCTGGCCCGGACCGTTCTCGATGATGGCCTCGAGCGCCTGGCCGTTCTCGGAGAGATCCACGCCGCGGGCGAAGGCGTGGAGCATCCCGCACTGGTCCACGTCCATCACGAACTTCTCGTAGCCCATCGTCAGACCGCCCTCGAGCCATCCCGCCGCGTGCAGCACGAAGTTCACCCCGGCGAGGAGCGTGGGCTGGAGCGTGTTCGCCGACTCGTAGGCCGCCTGGGCGTCGGGGATCTTCGAGGCGGTGAGGGCGCCGCCCGAGCGGAACGGCACCCCGAGCCGCCGGGCGCACGCCGCGAGCGTGTAGAGGACGAGGGCCGGCTCCGGCGTCCCGAAGGTCGGGGCGCCCGACCGCATCGACATCGAGGACGCGAACGAGCCGAACACCACGGGCGCCCCCGGGCGGACGAGCTGGACGTAGGCCATGCCGGCGAGGGCCTCCGCGAGCGTCTGGGCGGCGGTCCCGGCCACCGTGGCCGGCGACATCGCGCCGGCGAGGATGAAGGGGGTCATGATGACCGCCTGGTTCGCCTCCGCGTAGACGCGCGCCGCGCCGAGCATCGTGGCGTCCCAGACCAGCGGGGAGTTGGCGTTGATGAGGCTGAGGATCACCGTCTTCCGCTCCAGCTCCTCCGCCCCGAAGACGATCCTCGCCATCTCCACCGTGTCCTCGGCCCGGCGGGGATGGGTCACCGAGCCCATGAACGGCTTGTCCGAGTACCGCAGGTGGGCGTAGACCATCTCGTAGTGCCGCTTGTTAACCGGCAGGTCCACCGGCTCGCACACGGTCCCGCCGGAGTGATGGAGCCACGGGCTCAGGTAGGCGAGCTTCACGAAGTTCCGGAAGTCCTCGATCGTCCCGTAGCGGCGGCCGCGGTCGAGGTCCCGGACGAACGGCGAGCCGTACGCGGGCGCCAGCACCGTCGCCTCCCCTCCGATCCGGACGGAGCGCGCGGGGTTGCGGGCGTGCTGGATGAACTCGCGCGGGGCGCTCGCCCGCACGATGCTCCGCGCGAGCCCGCGCGGGAAGCGCACGAGCTCCCCCTCCACATCGCAGCCGGCGG
>BEHO01000011.1 GCA_002898915.1 bacterium HR12 | reverse complement strand
TCGATCACCGTGTTCCACACCACGTCGATCTTGGGGTTCGCGAGGGCCCGCTCCTGCATGATCCGGGAGGCGCGGAACGCGTCGCGCCGGTGCACGATCGTCACCCGGCTCGCGAACCGGGTGAGGAAGATCGCCTCCTCCATCGCGGTGTCCCCGCCGCCGACGACGATGAGCTCGCGGTCGCGGAAGAAGAAGCCGTCGCAGGTCGCACAGGCCGAGACGCCGCGGCCCCGGAGCCGCTCCTCGCCCGGGACGCCGAGCCAGCGGGCGCTCGCGCCGGTGGCGATGATGAGCGTCCGGGTCCGCCAGGACTCCTCGCCGGCCCAGACGGTGAACGGGCGGGACGAGAGGTCGACGCGGGTCGCGCTCGTCGCCAGGATCTCGGCGTCGAAGCGGGCCGCCTGCTTCTCCATGGCGTCCATGAGCTCCGGCCCCATGATCCCGTCCGGGAACCCGGGGTAGTTCTCCACCTCCGTGGTGAGCATGAGCTGGCCCCCGGCCTCCAGTCCCTTCAGCACGAGGGGGCGGAGCCCCGCGCGGCCGGCGTACAGGGCCGCCGTGTAGCCGGCCGGCCCCGAGCCGAGGATCAGCACCTTCCGTTCCGTCTCCATCGACCGCTCCACCGATGCGTCGTCCGTGCGACGGGCCCCCGCGGGCCCTCCACCTGAGGATAACCGGCGCCTATTCCCCGCCGTCCCCGGCCGGCGCGGGGCCGTCGGCCCCGACGAGGCGTCGGCGGAGCTTGCCCGACCGGGTGCGGGGCAGGGCCGGGACGAGCACCAGCTCGCGGGGCGCCTTGTACCGGGCGAGGCGCGCGGCGGCGGCCTCGCGGAGCTCGGAGAGGGTCGGCGGATCGCGCGGGTCGGTCGGCACGACCCAGGCGACGACGCGCTGGCCCCACTCGGGGTCCGGCCGTCCGCCCACCGCGACCTCGGCCACCTTCGGATGGGCCGCCAGGACCGCCTCGACCTCCTGGGGCCAGACCCGCTCGCCGCCGGTCGTGATCGCCTCGTCGAGACGGCCGACCACGTGGAGCCGTCCGCGCTCGTCGAGCACCCCGGCGTCGCCGGTGAGGAGCCAGCCATCGCGGGTGAGGGCGGCCGCGGTGCCCTCGGGGTCGGCGCGGTAGCCGCGCATGAGGGTCGGCGCCCGCAGCCGGATGCAGCCGTCACCGCCGATCCGGACCTCGACGCCGGGGAGCGGGACGCCGTCGTAGACGACGCCGCCGCAGGACTCGGTCAGTCCGTAGGTCTCGACGACGCGGGCGCCGGCCGTCTCGGCGCGGGCGCGCAGCTCGCTCGGGAGGGGGGCGCCGCCGACGAGGATCGCGCGGAAGCCGGAGAGGTCGACGCCGGCGTCGAGCAACCGGCGCAGCATGGTCGGCACGACGGCGGTGAACCTCGCGTCGCGCTCGCGCGCGCAGGCGGCGGGGTCGAACCGCTCGTGCACGGTGACCGGCGCGCCGAGGAGCACGCCGCGGAGCAGCACGAGGAGCCCCCCGATGTGCGCGAGGGGGAGGCAGCAGAGCCACCGGTCCCCGGGATCCGCCCCGAGGGCGAGGGCGGAGGCGCTGACGGCGGCCTCGACCGCCCGGGCGTCGAAGGCAGCGAGCTTCGGCTGGCCCGCCGTCCCGGAGGTCGCGACGACCAGGACCGTCCCCGGTTCGGCGGGCAGCCCGTCCGACGGGCGCGTGGCCCCCTCGGGGCCGAGGACGACCGTCGGTCGGGCGCGCTCGAGGAGGGCGGCGCGCTCCGGCGGGGTGAGGCGCTGGTCGATGGGGAGGAGGGCGGCGCCCGCATCCCAGACCTCTCGCACGAGGTCGACCCAGGCAGGGCCGGGTGGCAGGCTCACGGCAACGAGGTCGCCGGGTCGGAGCGTGGGTCTCACCTGCGATAGGCTAGCCCACATCGTTCGAGTCAGCGCTCTCGGAGTGGATGCTCATGGAAACGGTGCGGACGGTGCTCGACTGGCGGCCGGCGGCGACGTACACGGACATCCGGTACGAGACCGCCGAGGGTATCGCGAAGATCACGATCGACCGCCCGGAGGTGCGGAACGCCTTCCGGCCCCTCACGGTGCGGGAGCTGTCGGACGCCTTCGACCGCGCGCGGGATGACCCGGAGATCGGGGTGGTGATCCTCACGGGCGAGGGACCCCTCGCGTTCTGCTCGGGCGGCGACCAGCGGGTGCGCGGGGACGACGGGTACGTCGACGAGGAGACCGGGATCTCGCGCCTGAACGTGCTCGACCTCCAGATCCAGATCCGGCGGATGCCGAAGCCGGTGGTGGCGATGGTGGCGGGGTACGCGATCGGGGGCGGGCACGTGCTCCACGTCTGCTGCGACCTCACGATCGCCGCGGACAACGCGCGGTTCGGGCAGACGGGCCCCCGGGTGGGCTCGTTCGACGGGGGCTACGGGATCAACCTCCTCGCGCGGCAGGTGGGGGAGAAGCGGGCGAAGGAGATCTGGTTCCTGTGCCGCCAGTACGACGCGCGGACCGCGCTCGCCTGGGGCCTGGTGAACGCCGTCGTCCCCCTCGCCGACCTCGAGGCGGAGACCGTGGCGTGGTGCCGGGAGCTGCTGAAGATGAGCCCCCTCGCGCTGCGGCTCCTCAAGGCCGGCTACAACGCCGGGGTGGACGGGTTGGCCGGGGTGCAGCAGCTCGCCGGCGACGCCACCCTCCTCTACTACATGAGCGACGAGGCGAAGGAGGGACGGGACGCGTACCTGGAGAAGCGCGAGCCCGACTTCTCCCGGTTCCCGCGGAGGCCCTGAGGCCCGGGCGATGGGGGCCGGCCGGCGACTGGCGGTGTGGTGGCAGGGGGCGCGGCCCCGCACCCTCGGGGCGAGCGTCGCCCCGGTGCTGGTCGGGATGGCCGCCGCCGGTCGGACGGTCGCCTGGCGCTCCGCGGCGGCGCTCCTCGTCGGGCTGGCGCTGCAGGTCGGCGCGAACTTCGCCAACGACTACCACGACGGCGTGCGCGGGGTGGACACCGAGGCACGGCTGGGGCCGCCGCGGCTCGTAGCGAGCGGGATGGCCTCGCCGCGCGCGGTGCTCGCGGCGGCGCTGCTCTGCATCGGGGTGGCGGGCCTCGCGGGCCTGGCCCTCGCCCTGGCGACCACGCTCTGGCTCGTGCCGATCGGGGCCGCGGCCATGGGGGCGCTGTGGCTCTACTCGGGCGGGCCGCGGCCCTACGCGGGGCTCGGGCTCGGCGAGGTCGCCGTGTTCGTCTTCTTCGGCCTCATGGCCACCGCGGGGACGGCCTACGTGAACGCGGAGACCGTGCCGCCGTCGGCCTGGTGGGCGAGCGTGCCGATGGGCCTGCTGATCGTGGCCATCCTGGAGGCGAACAACGTGCGCGACATCCCGACCGACGCGGCGAGCGGCAAGCGCACGCTCGCGGTGCGGATCGGCTCCCGGGCCGCCCGGCGCCTGTACCGCGCCCTCGTCGTGGGGGCGTACGCGGTGGTGGTGGTGGGGGTGCTGGTCGGCATCGCGGATCCGGGGCGCGGGCTGCCGATGTGGGCGCTCCTCGCGCTCGCGTCCTGGCCGCTCGCGATCCGCCCCATGGAGGCGATCGGCCGGGCCGAGGGCCGCGAGCTGGTGCCGGTGCTGGTGGCGACCTCGGCCCTCACGCTGGCCTTCGGCGCGCTCCTGTCGCTGGGGCTGTGGGCGGCGGGAGTGACCGCGGGGTGAGCGGCGAGGGGCCGACCGAGGGCGACGTCGCGCTCGCCTGCATGCGCGAGCTGGTGGGCGCGCTCGTGGCCCTCGGCCTCACCGACGCGTGCGTGTCGCCGGGATCCCGCTCGACGCCCCTCGCGCTGGCGCTCGCCCGGGACCGCCGGGTCCGGGTCCACGTGCACCTCGACGAGCGCGCGTCGGGGTTCTTCGCCCTCGGCCTGGCCAAGGCGACCGGCCGACCCGCGGCGGTCGCCTGCACGAGCGGCACGGCGGCCGCCGAGCTCCTCCCCGCGGCGGTCGAGGCCCACATGGCGCGCGTGCCCCTGCTCCTGCTCACCGCCGACCGGCCGCCGGAGCTCCGGGGCGTCGGGGCGAACCAGACGATCGAGCAGGTTGGGCTGTACGGGCGGTACGTGCGCTGGAGCCACGATGCCGACGTCCCCGGCGACCGCCCGGACCCCGGCCACTGGCACGGCCTGGCGCTCGAGGCCTGGGGGCGGAGCCTCCGGCACCCGCCGGGCCCGGTGCACCTGAACCTGCCGTTCCGCGAGCCCCTCGTGCCCTCGCGGGAGGCGCGGGCCCGGGGCGAGGTGCGCCTCGCCTTCGGGGAGGGCCCGACCGGTCCCCCGGCGCCGTCGGAGGAGGACGTGCGAGCCCTCCTCGAGGTCGTCGGCGGCACCGAGCGGGGGCTCGTGCTCGCCGGGTCGCTCCGCGCCCCGGCCGCGGCCCTCCTCGAGCTCGCCGCGCGGGTGGGCTGGCCGGTCGCCGCCGAGCCGACCTCGGGCCTGCGGCTCCCGGGGACGCTCGAGGCCGCGCAGGCGCTGTTCGCCGACGCGGCCTTCGCCGCGGCCCACGAACCGGAGGTCGTGCTGCAGGTGGGGGCGGCGCCGACCTCGCGCCCCGCGCTCGGGCTCGTGGCGAGGGCCGGGCGCCTGGTGATCGTGGACCCCGACGACCTCGTGGCGGACCCCCACCGGCGGGCGGCCCGGCGGCTCGTCGTGGACCCGGAGGCGCTCTGCCGCGCGGCCCTCCGGCGCGCTCCGGCGCGGGGCGAGACGGCGTGGCTCCGGGCCTGGCGGGAGGCGGACCGTCGGGCGCGCTCGGCCCTGGACGCGATGCTGGACGCCTGGACGGAGCCCTCCGAGCCGCGGGTCGCCCGGGACGTGGCGGCCTGGGTGCCGGAGGGCGGGACGCTCGTCGTCGCCTCCAGCATGCCGGTGCGGGACCTCGACCTCGCGATGCGGCCCCGGACCGGGCTGCGGGTGCTCGCGAACCGCGGCGCGAGCGGGATCGACGGGTTCGTGTCCACCGCCCTCGGGGTGGCGGCCGCCGGGTCGCCGACCGTGGCGCTCGCCGGCGACCTCTCGCTCCTGCACGACGTCGGCTCCCTCCTGTGGCGGGGTCGGCGGGGGCCGGACCTCGTCCTCGTGGTGCCGAACAACGACGGGGGCGCGATCTTCTCCATGCTCCCCCAGCGCGACCTGCCCGAGCTCGAGCCCCTGTTCGTGACGCCCCACGGGCTCGACCTCGGAGCGGTCTGCGAGGCGGCCGGTGTGGGGCACGCCCTCGTGCTCCGCGCGGAGGATCTCCCCGAGGCGCTCGAGCGCGCCAGGGCCGCGGGCGGTGTGCAGGTCGTCGAGGTGCCGGTGGAGCGGGCCGCGACCGTGCGGCACCACGCCGAGCTCCGCGGGGCGGTCGGCGAGGCGCTCCGGTAGCTCAGCCCCAGCGCAGGGCGTCGAGGAGGGCGCGGAACTTCCGCTCCGTCTCCTCGAGCTCCGAGGCGGGGTCGGAGTCGGCGACGATGCCGGCGCCGGCGAAGACGCGCGCGGTGCGGCCGGTGAGCTCGGCGCAGCGCAGGGCGATCGCCCACTCGCCGTCGCCGTCGGCGTCCACCCATCCGACGGGACCCGCGTACCAACCCCGATCGATCGGCTCGAGCTCGGCGAGGGCGGCGGTCGCGGCCTCCCGCGGGGAGCCGCCGACCGCGGGCGTCGGGTGGAGGACGGCGACGAGGTCGAGGACGCTCCTGACCCCCGGGCGGAGGCGTCCGCGGAAGGGGGTCGCGAGGTGCCACACGTTCGCGGTGCCGAGGGGCTCCGGCTCGTGGGGGTGATGGAGCTCCTCGCAGAGGGGCGCCAGGGCGGCCTCGACGCCCTCCACGACGAGCGCGTGCTCCTCGCGGTCCTTGGCCGAGGCGAGGAGGTGGGCGGCCGAGGCGGCGTCCTCGCCGGGGTCGCCGAAGCGGGGCGAGGAGCCGGCGAGGGGGGTGGCGAGGACCCGGTCGCCGCGCTTGGCGA
Source organism: bacterium HR12 (assembly GCA_002898915.1). Lineage (GTDB taxonomy): Bacteria > Actinomycetota > UBA4738 > UBA4738 > HRBIN12 > HRBIN12. The sequence continues at coordinate 6,035 of BEHO01000011.1, read as the reverse complement.
CGAGGAGCTCCGGGGTGGCGCCGACCAGGACGCCGACCGGGGCCGCCGTGCCGGGTACGAGCTCCGGCGCGGCGAACGTGAAGCAGTCCGGGTCCACGGCGCGCAGCCGCCACAGCAGCTGCTTCGGGTCCAGCTCACGGTCCGCGGCGACGACGACCGTGCGGGCCAGGACGACCTTCCGCAGGCCCCCCGCGCGGATCCGCCGGACGGCCTCCCGCACGGCGGCCGCGTACGCCTCGGGCTCCGGGTCGGCCCGCAGCTGGATCTCCTCGAAGGCGGCGTGGGGGAGGGCGCGGCCCACCCACCGCTCGCGCTCGTGGTCGGCAGGGGCCAGCCCCTCGGCGAAGACCTCGAGGGCCACGGTCTCGCCGGGCCGGCGTCGCTGCACGAGGCGCTCCGGCACGAGGAGCTCGGCCGGGCGCCCGTCGTCGAAGGGGATGGCCCCGACGGCGACGGGCGCCGGGGCCGCGGGATCCCGCCGGATGTGGCGGAGGACCGTCTCGACCTCGCGGGCGAGGGTCGGGAGTCGGTCGGGACCGCCGCCGACGCCGATGCGCTCCGCCACGCCGGCGCCGGCGAGACCGAGCCCTCCGCGCTCGAAGAAGACGCCATCGGCGCGGTACGCGGCGAGCAGGTCGTAGGCCGGCCCGAGCCTCCGCGCCCGCGCGACGAGGTGCGCCACCCTCACCCTCGCGTTCCGACGAAGACCTGGGCGATGCCGCCGGACAGGGGGATCCTGCGGGCATCGGGGAACCCCGCGGCGCGGAGCAGGTCGAGGAGGACAGGGGTGGGCGGCAGGTAGGCCATGGACCGGGGGAGGTACCCGTAGGCCTCGCGGTCCGACAGCAGGCCCCCGATGAGGGGGACGACCCGGTGGAAGTAGACGCGGTGGCCGGCCCGCATGAACCGCCCCTCCGGCTCGCTCGCCTCCAGGAACGCCGCCCGGCCGCCGGGGCGGAGCACGCGCGCGCACTCCTCGAACAGTCCGGCGAGGGACACGACGTTCCGCAGGGCGAAGCCGCAGGTGGCGCCGTCGACGGAGGCGTCCGCGAGGGGCAGGCGCAGGATGTCGGCCTGGACGAGCGGCGCGTCGGTGCGGGCGCGACGGAGCATGCGGAGGGACAGGTCGAACCCGACGGCCCGGTACCCGCTCCGCCGGAGCTCCCGACAGAGGTCGCCGGTCCCGCAGGCGAGGTCGGCGACGAGGGCCCCGCCCGGGAGCCGGAGCTCGGCGACGGTGCTCCCGCGCCAGCCGACGTCCATCCCGAAGGTCATGACCCGGTTCACGAGGTCGTACCGGTCCGCGATGCGGTCGAACAGCTCGCGGACGGCGCGGACCTTCTCCTCGCCCTCGGGGAGGCTCACGACAGCCGTCCCTCGGCCGCGGCGAGGAGGACGCGCCGGAAGTGGGTCGCGACGAGGTCCGTCACGGCGGGGAGGAGCGCGTCGAAGGCCTCGACGAGCTGGGCGGCGGCCTCCTCCTCGGTGGGGGCGGTGTCGCGGATCGGCTCCCGCACGTACCGGTCGAACAGCTCGACCGCCTGCTCGGCCAGGCGCACCATCGCCTCGTTCGCCTCCCGCGCCAGCGCCAGCAGGTCGCCGAGGGGCAGCCCGAACTCGAGGAGGCGGAGGGCGCCGCGGACGGTGCGGATGTCCGCGCTCGAGTAGCGGGTCTCGCCGTCCACGGTGACGCCGAGCCGGATCCCCTCCCGCTCGACGGCCTGGATGAGCGACGCGGGAACGCCGGCCGCCGCGGAGAACGCGTCCAGCGGGAGGAGCTGCTCGGGTTGGGTCTCGCCGCGGGCGGCCGCGACGGCCGCGGCCAGCTCGAGGTCGGTGCGCTCGAGCTCCCCGTCGAGGGCGCGCTTGATCGCCGCGAGGGTCAGGCCCTTGCGCTGGAGCGAGCGGATCTCGCGGATGCGCTCGGCGTGCTCCTCGCGGTACCACGCCACCCGCCCCTCGCGCTCGGGCGGCGGGAGGAGGCCGCGGGCCTGGTAGTACCGGACGGTGTCGACGGACACCTCGCACGCCGCCGCGAGCTGCTCCACCCGGTACCTCACGACCGTTCACTCTACGAGTCCGCGCTCGAAGCTTCACGCGCGGCGAGGGCGCCGGCGCCTCAGAGCGTGCGGGAGAGGAGGCTGAGGATCCGGCAGTCGTCGCTGGCCACGATCCAGACGACCACCTTGGAGGGCGGCTCGCCGCCGCCCGGGCCCTCGCGGAAGACGCCGACGTAGGCGGGCGTGCCCAGGTACCGGGCGGCGATCAGGCGCACCAGCTCGTGCGCGTCGTCCACGACGGCGCCGCTCTCGAGCAGGCAGCCGAGGGCCTCCTCGCGCTCGTCGTCCCCGGCGTACGTCGGGGACGGTGGCGGTGCCCACCGGGCCGTGAGGCGCTTGGCCGCGCGCTCGTCGAGGTCCGCGTCCCACGTCTCCAGGGGCGGCGCGGCGGGTGCGGCGAGCTCGGCGGCGCCCCGGTCGGCCTCCATCGCCGTCGTGGCGCTCGCCCCCTCCTTCGGGCCGGGCCGGCCGCGCAGCAGCTGCGGCAGGACGATGGCTCCGGCGAGCGCCAGGGCCGCGGCCACGGCGAGGGCCGGGACCCACCGCGACCGCCGAGGCTCGCCCGCCCGCCGGGCCTCGGCGAGGACGGGCCCGGTCACCCCGAGGGGCACGGGCTCCTCCGTCAGGTCCGCGAGGGCCTGGACCGCGCGGCGCGCCAGGGCGACCTCCTCGCGGCAGCGCGGGCAGGCCGCCAGGTGGGCCTCCACGGCGGCGCGCTCCGCGGCGTCGAGGACGCCGTCGACGTACGGGGCGAGGAGCTCCTCGGGGTGGGTCATGGGGTCACCGTGTCCTCTGACGGATCGGCGGGGGCGGGACGTTCCCGCCCCGCGAGCAGCCGACCGAGGGCGACCCGCCCCCGGTGCAGCCGGGACTTGACCGTCCCGACGGGGACCCCGAGGACCGCTGCGGCCTGTTCGTAGGAGAGGTCCTGCGCGTCGCAGAGGACGAGCACGGCGCGGAACTCCTCGGGGACCTGCAGGAGCGCGCGGCGGACGTCGATCCGGAGATCCACACGTTCGGCGTGGTCGGGGGCGGCCGGTTCGGGCGTCGGCGGACGGCCCTCGTCGCTCGGCCGCTCCAGGGGAAGCGGCGCTCGGCTCCGCCTGCGGAGGAGGTCGTAGCAGGCGTTCACCGTCACCCGGTGCAGCCACGTGGTGAACGCCGCCTCGCCACGGAACCCCTGGAGCTTGCGGAGGACGGCGAGGAACGCGTCCTGGGTGGCGTCGCGGGCGTCCTCCTCCCGCCCCACCATCCGCAGCGCCAGGTTGTACACGCGGCGCTCGTGACGTTCGACGAGGGCCGCGAAGGCCCCGACGTCGCCGTCGCGGAAGCGGCGGACGAGCTCCTCGTCGGGAACCTCAGCCACGACCGCGCATCCCCAGGTCGTCGCCGTCCGCTCCCGCGCGGTCCACGGTCGAGAGGCGGGCTCGCACGATCGGAGTGTATGCTCCGCGCTCCTCCGTTCGGGGGAGCCGTCAGAGACCCGCGGAGGGCGAGGTCTCGGTGGACCGGGCCTTGGCGAAGGGTCGGAGGAACCAGATCCGTCCGACCAGCAGGGTGGGGGCGCGATCCGTGACGGTCACGGTCACCGCGTCGGTCTCGGGGTCGATCACGAAGTCCCGCAGGCGCTCGGCGGCCAGCCCCTCGGCAAGGACGGCCTGGACGGCCGCGTCGAGGGCGGCCTTGCGATCGCCGCGGGTCCGTTGGAGGGTGGCGGCCGCCTCGAAGGAGGCGTTCTGGGCGGCCTCGGCCACCCGGAACCGGGTGATCCCGATCCGGACGGCGTCGTAGCCGAGGACGACGAGGAGCGCGGCGACGAGCAGCCAGAGGAGCGCGAGCTTGCCCATGAGCCCGCGCTCGTCCCGATGGACCCGAGCGAGCCTCACCGTCGCCACCTCCCGAGGACCTGCCGCTTCAGGGTATCGACCTCCTCGATCCGGAAGATGAGCGCCGCGGCCAGGTAGACCCCGAGGCCGACGAGGACCGCGCCGAACACCTGGAGGGCCTGCGCACCCAGGGACGCCGTTCCCACCAGGGCCCCGAGCCCCCGAGCGGTCCCGAAGGCGGCGGCGGCCGTGAGGACCGCCGCGCCGGTCGAGCGGAGGACGCTCGCGGAGAGGCCCGCCCCGTCGAGGCCCCCGAGGCGACGGCGGAGGACCAGGAGGGCGACGACGCTGGCGAAGACGTACGAGCTCGCGTGGCCGATCGCGAGGCCCCGCACGCCGAGGCCGAGGCCGAGCACGAGGAGCAGGTTCACGCCCGCGTTGACGAGGAGCGAGCCGATGTTGATGAGCGCGGGGGTGCGGGTGTCCTGCAGGGCGTAGAAGGTCCGGAGCTGGAGCTGGAAGAGGGAGAAGGGGAACAGGCCGATCGAGAAGAGCGCGAGCACCTCCGCGACGAGGTCGCCGCTCCTGGCGGTGGTGGCGCCGTGCTCGAACAGGAGGCGCACGATGTCGCGGCCGATCGCGAGGTAGCCGAAGGCCGCGGGGATGAGGATCGCCGCGGTCGCGCGCACGCCGCGGGCGAGCAGGGCGCGGAGCCCGGCGAGGTCGCCGAGGCTCGCGCGGGAGGACATCGCGGGCAGGAGCGCGGTGACGATGGAGACGGTGAAGATGGCGTGGGGCAGCTGGAAGAGGATGAACGCCACACCGTAGGCGGCGTAGTCGCCCTTGCGGGCCGCGGCCAGGATGAGCACGAGGAGGTAGCCGACCTGGTTGGCGGCCACGTAGACCACGACCCACCCCCCGAGCCGGGCGATGGTGGCGACGACCTCGTCGCGGAGGCCGGGGCGCCAGCCGAAGCGGAAGCCCGTCGCCCGCACCGACGGCCACAGGGCGAGGGTCATCCCCACGACGCCGGCGGTGGTGCCGATCCCCAGGACGAGCCGCTGGATCGGGGTGGCGAGCTCCCCGGAGCCGGGCGTCGGCCCCGGTAGCGCGGCGAAGGTGAGGAAGGTCCCGATCACGAGGAGGTTGTTGAGGATCGGCGCGAACATCGGGGCCGCGAACCGCCGCTCGGCGTTCAGGAGCGCCTGCCCCACCGCGCCGAGCCCGTAGAAGACGATCTGCGGCGCGAACCACCGGAGGAAGAACGTCGCGAGCTCGCGGGTGGTCTCCTGGTCGGCCCCGGCCCGGATGGTGTAGAGGCCGACGATCCACGGGGCTCCGAGGGCCACGAGGGCCGCGATCGCCGAGAGCACCAGGGCGGTGAGCGTGAACAGGCGGCGAGCGGCCTCGAAGGCCGCGGTCCTGCCCCCGCGATGGGCTCGCTCGACGAGCACGGGGACGAGGACCGAGGAGAGGATCCCGCCGAGCGCCAGCTCGTAGACGATGTTGGGGGTGGTGTTGGCGATGTTGTAGGCGTCGGCGAGGCGCGTCTCGGTGATGCCGATCGCGTAGGCCATCGCGGCGACCCGCAGGAACCCGGTCACCCGGGACAGGGTCGTGCCGAGGGCCATGACCGCCGTGTTCCGCGCGAACGCGGCGGGCGAGTCCTCCGGGCGGACCTCGGCCGTCTCCGGCGAGGTGAGCGGCGTCAGCTCGTCCGACGTGGCAGGAACCTCCTCGCCCACACGAGCACGAGCGCGAGGGCCGCGCCGACCGTGATGAGCAGCGCGATGCGGTTGTAGGCCGTGGAGCGCACGCTGATCTCCGCCTCCTCGATCACGCGCCCGCCCGGCGCGGCGACGCGGACCCACACGGGGAACCGTCCCGTCGTCTTCACCTCCACCCGGAACGCGAGCGTGCGCTCGACCCCGGGCTCGAGGATCACCTCGGTCCGCTGCGGCCGCACGAGGCGGCTCGACTCCAGGCTGACGATCACCCGCAGCGCCTCCGGAGCCGAGCTGGAGATCCGGATGGGGAGCGTGCCGGTGCGCGAGGCCAGCGTGACGACCTGGCCGGGCGGCACGCGGACGCCATCGAGGGCCGTCGCGACCCGCTCGGAGACGGCGTTCACGTAGGCGAGGCCCGCCAG